>DAOWID010000264.1 GCA_030641115.1 Planctomycetota bacterium
AAATGCGAATCGGCTTGACGGCCACGGAGGGAGTGGTTAGACTGCTCGACTGTGGACACGAGCGGGCAAAAGCCAGTTATAGGCATTCTGGGCGGTATATGCTCCGGCAAAAGTACCGTTGCAGGTGAGTTCGCTAAATTGGGCTGCAAGGTGATTGACGCCGACAAAATCGCCCATGAGCTGGTCCAAAAAGAAGCTGTGAGAGAAAAAATAGTCGGCCTTTTCGGGCGGGCTATTCTGGATTCCGCAGGGCAAATCGACCATCGGAAATTGGCTGACGTCGTTTTTGCCGATGCCGAAAAACTCTTATCGCTTAACAAAATAACCCATCCTTTCGTTTTGGAACGGGCTGAGGAGCTCATAAGGCAATATAATCAGCAAAGCCAGGTCAAGGCGATTGTGCTGGATATGCCGCTATTGGTGGAAGTCGGCTGGGCGGAGCGGTGCGACAAGCTGGTTTTTGTCGATTGCCGGCAAGAATTACGGGCCGACAGAGCGAAAAAAATGGGAATTTTTGACGAAAATCAAATTAAAATTAGAGAAAATTTTCAGATTTCTCTGGACAAGAAGGTAGACATCGCCGATAATGCCATAAACAACAATTCTGAGTTTTCGGCTTTAGTCAGCCAAGTCGTAAGTATCTTCTCTAATGTTGTGAATAACGGGTGAGCAGATTTTTCCGTAGATGTCTCATAGTAGCGTTGGTTGCTTTTAATACATAAGTTTTGCTTTTGTTATTCAAAGCCTAATCCCACTGAAACGCCACGAGAAGGTTGTCCAACTGACTAAATCATAGTCCTGCTTTTCGCAGGAGGTAACAACAACGTATTACAAGATGGAAAAGGAGTAATGATGGCTAAGGCTGCTACAAAAACTGCAAAAGGTACAGCTAAGAAACGAAAGACTGCGAAGAAAAAGGCGGCCGCAGAAGAACAGGCCTCAGCCGAGGAAGTAGAGCAGACCAAGGAAGAGACAGACTCAACCGCGGTTGCTGCCGAGGAGACCCCCGGTGCCGAGGCCACAATTGAAGTCCAGAAAACCAAAGAAGAAGAGGATGAAGAATCCACTCATGAAAAATATGAGCGGATTAAGAAAGGTGACCTGTATTTGACAGACCTGCAGAAGCTGACAGTGGCTGAGCTGCACGACATTGCCAAGAATGAGGGTATTACAGAATACAGCGCTCTTAAGAAGCAGGACTTGATCTTCAGGATTCTCAAGGAACGCATCCGGCAAAACGGACTAATGTACGGCGAAGGCGTACTGGAAGTGCTGCCTGATGGCTACGGATTTCTGCGGAATCCGGATTACAACTACTTGTCGTCATCGGATGACATCTATGTCTCACCGTCTCAAATCAGGCGTTTCGGTCTGCGCACTGGAAACATCGTATCAGGGCAAATCAGGCCACCGAAAGACTCAGAGAAGTATTTTGCTCTTCTGCGTGTTGAAGCGATCAACTATGAAAATCCCGACATGCTTGCGGAAAAGATTGTATTTAGTGATTTGACGCCACTGCATCCAGACGACCGTTTCATACTTGAGACCACAACAGAAGAACTAAATATGCGGATAATTGATCTGGTGACGCCGGTAGGCAGAGGTCAACGCGGGCTGCTAGTCGCTTCACCACGAACGGGCAAGACAATCCTGTTGCAGAAAATGGCAAACGCCATCAGTATAAACCATCCTGATGTAAAACTGATAGTGCTGCTAATCGACGAGCGGCCCGAAGAAGTTACGGAAATGAAACGGAAAACGGCTGAACATGTTGAGGTTATAAGCTCGACTTTCGACGAACCGGCTTCGCGTCACTGTCAGGTGGCAGAGGTCGTGAGCGAAAAGGCAAAGCGCCTCGTGGAGTACGGTCAAGACGTAGTAATTCTGTTGGATTCGATAACCCGCCTGGCGCGTGCCTACAACAGTGAGACGCCGCACTCAGGCAGAATCTTGACTGGTGGTGTGGACGCCGGCGCAATGCAAATGCCTAAGAAGTTCTTCGGTGCAGCAAGAAACGTTGAAGAAGGCGGCTCGCTGAGTATTTTCGCAACCGCATTAATTGACACAGGTTCAAAAATGGACGAGGTGATCTTCGAGGAGTTCAAAGCAACTGGAAATATGGAATTGCACCTCGACAAACTGCTGGTGGATAGAAAGACCGGGCCAGCCATAGACATCAGCCGAAGCGGAACGAGAAGGGAAGAGTTACTGCTCGATCCAAAAGAGCTCAAGCTTGTATACCGGCTCCGAAGAGTCCTTAGCGAATTGAACCAGATCGAAGCGGTGGAGCTGCTCAAAAGCAGGTTGGCCAAGACCCGAACTAACGTAGAGTTTCTGATGACAATGAACTTGGATTAGGCAAACCAAAAGACGTCAAACTAACTATCTTGAAAGCATGCAGCAATACTCGATTTTTGTCCACCCGTTCGCTTTACTTTGCTGCTCGTGTTCGTTAAGATAATATTCCGGCTGTTGCACTTGCGCCGGAATTTTTTATGGGCGATTATCGAAATCAGGTAAGTCATGGAAGAGCAACTCTCGAAAGTCTATGAGCCTGCAACAATAGAGAAGCAGACAAACGAAATCTGGTCTTCGGGCCGATACTTCCATGCTGAACCTCCGCGCGATGGTCGCCAGACAAAGAACTATACTATCGTTATCCCGCCGCCTAACGTAACAGCCCCGCTGCACGTTGGTCACGCGCTGAACAACACATTGCAGGATATTTTGATCCGGTTCCGGCGGATGCAACAATACAACACGCTTTGGATGCCCGGGACCGACCACGCAAGCATCGCCACCCAGACGGTCGTCGAGAGACGTATCCTGTCGGAAGAAGGAAAACGACGTACCGACTTCGAGCGGGAAGAGTTTGTTGCCCGTGTCCAGGCCTGGAAAGACGAATACGAAGCTACGATTATCAGCCAATTGCAGGCGATGGGCTGCTCGTGTGACTGGGAGCGAACCCGGTTCACGATGGACGAGGTGTGTGCAAAGGCGGTCCGGGCAACGTTTTTCAAGCTCTTTAAAGATGGGCTGATCTATCGCGGCAAACGATTGGTGAACTGGGACCCGGCTACGCAGACAGTGTTGGCCGATGACGAAGTAGAACACGAGATGGTGCAGGGACACTTCTGGTACTTGAAGTACCCACTTGTTGAGCCGGTTGATATGGCGGGCGAACGGATTGAACATGTTACCGTCGCAACCACGCGGCCGGAAACGATGCTCGGTGATACAGCCGTCGCTATGAATCCCACAGATCGGCGCGCCGAATATCTGGTCGGCAAAAAGGTCCGGCTTCCGATTGTGGGACGCATCATCCCCATCATTGCGGATGAGCATGTCGTTCTGCCTGACCCCGAAAGTGAGGATGAGAAGGCGAAGTTCTCGACCGGCTTTTTGAAAGTTACGCCGGCCCACGACCCTGACGACTGGGAGATTGGCCAGCGGCACGACCTCGATATTGTCAACGTCATGGCCCCAGATGGGTCAATCAGCAACAAACACGGCTGGGAGGACGCTGACTCTCCGGAGGCGCAATCCCTGCTCGGGATGGATCGCTTTGAAGCTCGTGAGGCTATTGTAGAGTGGTTCGGCGAGGAAAATCTGCTTGAGGATGTCCGGGAATATGCCCATGAGGTCGGACACAGTTACCGCAGTCATGTGCCCATCGAGCCTTATCTGTCCGACCAATGGTATATAGCCGTCAAAAAGCCTATCGAGCATCTTGCAGAGAAATTTGGGCAAGGCCTTATTGAGGGAACCGATGTGCCGGTAAATTCTCTGGCCGGCCTTGCCCTTACGCCTTTGCTTGACGGTCGGCTGCGCTTTATTCCCGAACGCTACGCCAAAACCTATCAAACCTGGTTGCAGAACTTGCGCGACTGGCCAATAAGCCGACAGCTCTGGTGGGGACATAGGATTCCAATGTGGTCAAAGCTCGGAGGAGGTGGACAGTTAGAGAATAAGCTTTCGAAACTCCCAGACAAAGTGTGGGCCGACCTTACGAATTCTGATGAAGGGCCTATAACATATATTTGTGTGGCGCCTGGCAATGAGGATATGGAAAAGCAACTGGCAGACAATGGCTTCAAGCGAGACGAAGATGTCCTCGACACATGGTTCTCATCTGCGCTTTGGCCGTTTAGCACAATGGGTTGGCCGGATGATACGCCGGAACTGAAGACATTCTATCCTGGTGATGTGCTTTGTACGGCGCGTGAAATCATAACCTTATGGGTGTCGCGCATGGTAATGATGGGACAGTACTGTGTCGGGGACATTCCGTTCGGCGATGTGTACATTCATGCGATGATTCAGGACGGCGAAGGACGCAAGATGTCCAAAAGTCTGGGCAATGGGATTGACCCGTTGGTTGCGATAAACAGTCATGGGGCTGATGCAATGCGGTTTACGTTAGCCAGTATGACGACGGATACGCAGGATATCAGAATGCCGGTAGTACCCATGACGCTTCCTGACGGGCGAGAGGCCAATACGTCACCAAAGTTTGATATCGGGCGAAACTTCTGCAACAAGCTCTGGAACGCATCGCGTTTTGCTTTAATGAATCTTGAAGGCGTTGAGCCAGCCAAATTCGACCGTGACAAGATGAATGTCACCGACAAATGGATTCTGTCGCGCCTGGCCAAAACTGCCTCCGAGGTTACAGAGTCTTTAGATGCGTTTAAGTATAGCGAGCCTTTGACACAACTTTACAGATTTTTCTGGAATGACTTTTGTGACTGGTATTTGGAGTGGGTCAAGCCCAGGATGCAAGACGACCGTCAAAGGCCGACTGCTCAGAACATACTCGCGTTTGTGCTGGATCAGACCTTGCGGCTCCTGCATCCATTTGTGCCTTTTATAACCGAGGGCATATTCCAAAAGCTGAACGAAGTTGCACCTGTCAGGCAGCTTCAGGATATAGCGGAAGTGAAAAAGGCAGAGGCGTTGGTGGTTGCCGAATGGCCTCAGAAAGCCGACGTTTTGAACGATCCGGAGAGTGAGAAACAGATTGAAATCATACAAGCTGCAATCCGGACCGTTAGAGATATAAGAAACAACAGAAACATACCGCCAAAAAAAATGTTGGTTGTTTCCGCAAAGTCGCAACAAAAAACTGTTGACATTCTGAACCAAAATGCAGAACTGATCCATCAGTTGGCTGGTGTAAGAGAATTCAAGGCCGGGACGGACATTGTAAAACCTGCAAATGCGGCAGTTGCAATCGCGGATGCAACAGAAGTCTATGTACATGATGCCATTGATCCGGAAGCTGAACGCCGGCGGCTGGAGAAACAAAGGCAGCAACTACAACAAGCCAAAGAAGCGGTAGAGGCCAAGCTCAACAACGAGAATTTTGTCACTAAGGCCAAGCCGGAAGTGGTGGCCCAGGCCAAAAAGAAACTGGTGGAGTTATCAGAACAATTAGCGACCGTTGAAAAACACCTTTCGGAACTCAACGGTTGACATAGTAAAGGCGGTGCCAAAATGGATGTGGAAGCTGAACTGTCGCGTATAATCATTAACGAGTCATCCGACCAGCAGATAATTATTCTAAAAGAGCGTCACGGCGACCGGAGCTTTCCCATCGTCATCGGAATAGTGGAGATTTTTGCAATCGACCGCCGGTTAAAGGGCATCAAGCCATCGCGCCCCATGACACACGACTTATTAGACAGCGTAATCGAAAATCTCGGCGCCAAGGTAGAAAAGATAGTTGTAAATGACCTGCAGGATCATATCTTCTATGCGCAGGTACATATAAGGTCGAATGGGCAAACCGTTAGAATCGACTCCCGGCCTTCCGACGCAATTGCCTTGGGAGCGGCGTCAAATGTTCCCATCTATGTTGCTGAGCACGTGTTCGAGCAGACTGCCCAATAAAACTATGCAGAGCGTTTGGGGGTCTGGAAGGTCGAAATAATCAGTAGCCCCACCCCAATGCAGAGCAGAGCGTCCGCTACATTGAATGCGGGCCAATGCCTGTTCGGCCAGTACACAACATCAATAAAGTCACGAACGAGACCGTTGTTAGCTATTCTGTCATAGAAGTTGCCGCAAACACCGGCAGCAAAAAGCCCAAGAGCAATGTGTACCAGTCTCTGCTGAGTTCCGCTGAACAGGAAAATCGCAAAGATTACAAACAGTGCAACGACAGAGACCGCTACCAACAAATACGAGTGGCCCGCAAATCTCCCAAAAGCGGCGCCGGGATTTTCTGCTATGACTAATTGCAAAAAACCTTCGATAATTGAAACGCTTTTGCCCGGTTGCCGGTCCAGCCAACTAAATACGGCGCTCTTGGTCCACAAATCCAGTGTCAGACCGACAACCATTAAAGGCCAGAAAATGAGGTGGGCCGTCAAATCCGGCAGTACAAAAGGACGGCGCTTCGAGAAAGTTCGGCCCGAACGTGGCCGGGCATTGTTTTCTTCCATGTTTAACTCTGTCACACTCAAGAATCCGTAGTCAATGTTTGAATCAGCAACAATTATAGCATGGTAACTACTGCTGTCAAAGACTTTTAGCGGCATAGAGGATACGTGTCTTTGAGCGCTTCTTTCTAAATGTTTGACATACTTGATGCGGCTCTATATCATATTTCGGCTAATTCAGTTGAAGTCTAAGGTCCAGACAAGGCATTGCCTCGTCTCTATTACCTTTGCTTGAAAGGTTTTCCTTGTTATGGCACGGCAAAAAACAGTTTTGAAAAACAAACCGTTTGTACTAATTATCCGTGACGGCTGGGGTCATAATCCGAACAGCAACGAAGATGAATATAACGCCGTCAAGCGCGCCCACACGCCGATAGACGATATGCTGATGGCTGAGTATCCAAACTGCCTCATTCATACCAGCGGAGAAGATGTAGGTCTGCCGGATGGGACGATGGGCAACAGCGAAGTAGGCCATCAGAATATCGGAGCAGGGAGAATCGCGCCGCAAGAATCCGTGAGAATCAGCAGAGCCATTCGCGACGGCTCATTTTTCCAGAACAAGGAATTCCTAAATTTGATTAAGTCTGTAAAAGACAATAACGGCAAAATGCACGTTATGGGTCTGTGTAGTGACATCGGTGTGCACTCGCTGTTGGATCACCTCTATGGCCTGTTGGAATTGGCAAAAACAAACGACATAAAGGAAGTCTATATCCATGCATTCACTGATGGCCGGGATTCACCGCCGGACAGCGGAGCAGGATATATAGCTGACATCGAAACCAAAGCCAAAGAGATAGGTGTGGGCAAAATTGCGACAGTCATGGGCAGATTCTATGCGATGGACCGCGATAGCCGGTGGGACCGCGTACAAAAGGCATACGAGTGCATGAGGGTCGGCAAATCCGCCGCTGGCGGAAAAGCAGTCAGCGCAGCAGAGGCAGTGACTAAGAGCTATGAGAAAGATGTGACAGACGAGTTTATCGAGCCAACCTCTGTTGTCAGCAGTGAGGATGAGCCCTTAGCCACCATTAACGATGGCGACGGAGTCGTGTTCTTTAATTTCCGCGGCGACAGACCTCGCGAAATTACGCGAGCGTTCGTTGAACTAGACTTCAAAGAGTTCCCGCGAACAACCAAACCTGACATATATTTTGTCTGCATGACCGAGTACGACGCGACGATACCTGCGCCCGTCGCGTTTCCGAAGCCGCCGAGGATGAAAAATATCTTAGGGGCGTACTGGAGCTCTCTGGGACTGAAACAATTCCGTTGCGCCGAGACAGAAAAATATGCCCACGTCACTTTCTTTTTCAACGACTATACGGAAAAACCGTTCAGGGGCGAAGACAGACAAATTGTGCCTTCACCGCGGGTCAGAACATACGATCTAAAGCCCGAGATGAGCGCCTACGAGGTTGCCGACGTTGTAGTAGAAAGGCTTGGTTCAGAAAAGTATGATGTGGTGGTGGTCAATTTTGCCAATCCGGATATGGTCGGCCATACTGGCGTATTGTCCGCAGCTATAAAAGCCGCTGAGGCGGTCGACGAATGCGTGGGCAAGGTCCTGGACAAAGTCCGGAGCCTTGGCGGCAGTGCAATAGTCACGGCTGACCACGGCAATTTCGAAAAGATGATAGATGGAAGCCCGGATAATCCACACACCGCTCATACTATTGGTGACGTGCCGCTGATTGTATTCGACGAACGCTATAAAGACAGGGAACTGCGAGAGGACGGAAGATTAGCCGACGTAGGGCCTACCTTACTGGAAATGATGGGACTGCCACAACCCGAAGAAATGACTGGCAAGAGCCTGCTGACGAACTGATTATCGATTACTACAAAAAACGCTCAGAAATACCCAACAGTGAACAATCAGTAATCAGGCATAGGAGGGACGAGGGAAAACAATGGGCAAGATAGTCGTTCTTGACCAGAATATGATAAATATGATCGCAGCTGGTGAGGTAATTGAACGGCCTGCCAGTGTGGTCAAGGAGCTGATGGAAAACGGTATCGATGCAGGTGCCACACAGATAATAGTCTCTGTCGAGGATGGAGGGCGAAAACTAATATCCGTCAGCGATGACGGCTGTGGGATGGACGGCGAGGACCTGGCCAAGGCATTTGAGCCGCATACTACCAGTAAAATAAGAACCAGTGCAGATTTGCGGGGTATATCGACACTTGGGTTCAGAGGCGAAGCACTGGCAAGCATTGCCTCAGTGGCACAAGTCAGGGCTGTGAGCAGACCTGCCCTCGAGCGAAGCGAAGGGACGAAAGACTCCGCTGAGGCCAACTGTCTTGAGATTGACTGCGGAGATGCGACAAACGTCAGCCCATGCAGCGGCGACCGTGGCACAACAATCCAGATCAGAGATATTTTCTACAAACTACCTGCCAGACGGAAATTCCTTAGAACCGCCAACACGGAAATGACGCATATCACGGAACAGTTCATTCGTATTGCGCTGGCTACTCATTGGGCAGCAAATCGCGATATGCAGGCCTTGGAGACTGCGGTCGTAAACAATAAGCACAAGCTGGATATGACGCTGACACACAACGGCAGAGAGCTTTACCGGTTGGCGGGTGAGCAGAGTCTGCACGAGCGCATAGCTGAATTGTTCCCGGCACTTTCAACAGATATTTCTCAAGATTTCATCGAAACCGAAAGCAGCGAAAAAGGGCTCCATATCTGCGCTTTGATGGGCAAACCGAGCGTCTCAAGAACAAACAGCAAATTTCAATATGTATTTCTAAATGGTCGATACATCCGCGACAGGTTTATCTCCCACGCAATCAAAGAGGCGTACCGCGGCACCTTGGAGCCGAACCGACTGCCGGTCGTCTTTTTGTTTCTTCAGATGCCCTATGAAGATTATGACGTGAATGTACATCCAACCAAAATTGAGGTGCGTTTCTATAACGCCAATCTGGTTCATTCCCAAATCCTTGGGTGTCTGCGGGAAAGACTCTTAGGAACAGACCTTCAGACGCGGGCAAAGCTGCCTGCAACAGCAAGTTCACTTGCGGCAAAGGGTACAACTGCGACGGAGTACAGAGGCAAAGAAATCACCGAGGCAATGGCCGAATTTTTCAAAAAGCACAGGCCCGTTCAAACACAACAGCAGTTCGGGCCAGCCCAAAAAAGGCACTTTGACGCGACCGGTTTTGGTGCTGGACAAGGAACCGAAAGCCAGGCACACCATGCTGCGCCTCAAGTTGACGCGCTGGAGGCAAAGTTTATGCAAATACACGACAGCTTTATTGTCAAACAAACAGATGATGGATTTGTCATTATCGACCAGCACGCGCTTCACGAACGGATACTATATGAAAACCTATGCAGACGGTTATCATCCGGCAAACTCGAATCACAAAGGCTGCTGATACCTGAGAGTTTCGAACTAACCGAAGCCCAGGCTGATGCGCTCAAAACCAACGCCGAACTGATTGATAAATTAGGAATCGAGCTCGTGCCGTTTGGCCCCAAGACGATGGCCATACAAGCATTTCCCACGTTATTGGCAAGGGTGGCGCCGGTTGATTTTGTTCAGGACCTTGTTGATTTGCTCACTGACAAAGCTGCGGGGCTTGACGCAGAAAAGGTGCTTAATGAGATTTTGAATATGGCTGCGTGTAAGGGAGCGATCAAGGCCGGCCAAAAACTAAGTGACAGTGAAATAGAACAACTGCTTGCGGATAGGCAGCGCACGGCGTGGACAAGCTGGTGTCCTCACGGCAGACCCACCACAATAAAATTCTCATTGAGTGACTTGGAAAAGCAGTTTAAGAGGACCTAATGAATAAGTGGTGGTGGCTATTGCTGATAATCTTAGGCTGGATGGCCGCAGGATTTGCAATATTTGGTTTCCAACAAGGTCAAAACCGCAACGATACCCCCCTACCGACTCAGGCCGATAGAATTATTTCCATGGCTCCGAACCTGACGGAAATACTGTTTGCGCTTGGGCTGGACGATGAAATTGTCGGCGTGACACTGGGCAGCGATTATCCGCCGGCGACAGGAAAAAAACCGAAGGTAGGGACCTTCTGGCAGCCAAATATCGAAGCGGTGATAGCAGCTAAGCCGGACCTGGTAATTACGCTCGGATTCGACCAGCAACGAAATCTTGCTGCGCGATTGAAACGGATCGGCTACAACAGCTTAATACTGAACATTGAAAAAGTAAGCGAACTTTTCGAGGCGATTGAAATAATTGGCGCGGCCACAGGTAAGCAACGTGAAGCAAATGAATTGGTGAGTGACATCACAGCAAAGCTGAACAAACTCTCGGCTTTAGTCAGCACGAACGGTAGGGTCAAAGTACTCTGGGTCGTCCAAAGAGAACCCTTACGTGTGGCGGGTAGGGACACATTCGTTAACGAGATGATTGAGCTGGCCGGCGGTGAAAACGCTATCGAGCCAACGATGCACAAATACCCACCAATTGGGGCCGAGCAGGTTATCGCGTGCAAACCAGATGTCATAATTGAACCGGCAATGGATCAAAAAGACCCCGTCGGGCAACAGGCCGGTGCCCTTCAATATTGGAGCAAGTTTAAGAATGTTCCTGCGGTAACAAACAAGCGAATTTACGTCATAGCCGGCGATACCGTCTCACGGCTTGGGCCGCGATTGTATGAGGGGACTGAAACCATTGCCCAGTGTTTAAGGCCAGAGCTCTTTGCAGACTGAAGCAATGAAGGAATTGTTGACACCAAGGAAGTTGGTCGTAAGGATTGCATGGGCAGGCCTGGCGTTGGTCGCGGTGATGCTTGTATGCTCATTGATTGGCGCCGAGAGCGTTTCGTTGAAAGCGGCATTTCACGGGGCTGGGGCGCCGGGAGCGGTAAATCCCGATTACGAGATTTTTGTCAAGGTTAGATTGCCTCGAGTTATTCTGGCTACCATAGTTGGGGCTGCGTTGGCATGTTCGGGTGTTGTCTTCCAGGCTCTGTTGCGCAATCCCCTTGCCGATCCCTATATACTGGGAATATCGAGCGGAGCTGGGCTGGGGACAATTATCGCAGTTCTGAGCGGTTTTAGCTGGACACTGTGGGGGCGATCGCCGATAGCAGTGTTCGCATTCGTAGGGGCACTGGGGACGGTCTGGTTGGTATGGTTCATTGGCCGACTGGCAGGAAAGCTACATGTAACGGGCTTGCTACTCGCAGGGGTGGTCGTTAACGCCTTTTTTTCAGCGGTGATTATGTTTCTGATATCTGTTGCGAAAAGTCAAAAAGTACACGCGACCATATTTTGGCTAATGGGCAATATGATAGAAGAGGATTTTTTTGCGTTGTGGATTGGAGGCGGATGCGTACTGGGAGGGATATTTGCGCTGTTTAACATAAGTCCACAGTTGAATGCCCTTAGCTTCGGCGAGGATGACGCCAAGAGCATAGGCGTAAGCACTGCCAGGACCCAGACAATTGCCTTTGCGATCGCAGCATTTATAACTGCTGTAGCAGTCAGCTTAAGCGGACTAATAGGATTTGTGGGGCTGATCGTTCCTCATGGGGTGAGGTTAGTATTTGGCCCTGATCATCGTCAGTTGTTTCCGCTGAGCAGTATTATGGGTGCCATATTCCTGGTGGTTGCCGACACGCTGGCACGCACCATCGTTGCTCCCGCACAACTGCCGGTTGGCGTGGTGACGGCCATTGTGGGCGGGCCTTTCTTCCTGGTCTTGCTGGTTAAGCACACGCATAAGGTTGGCTGGTTAAGCAAATGAGCACCATAGAAGTTAGCCATTTGAGTTTTGGGTAT
>DAOWID010000022.1 GCA_030641115.1 Planctomycetota bacterium
CAAAGTCACAATCAATAGTCCATGCCGTTTCATAATGACCTCCTTCATATAAGGGAGATAGAAAAAATGAGGGTTTAACTGTTCATCTCTGTCTGTTCTTGTATATAACCATGTTTTCTTCCAAGGCTTCCCAGATTATCAAACCCACCAAAATACTCAAACTGACCGATTTGGGTCAAATACTGGCCGTAAGTATTTTACTGACAATTGCATGTAGCGATCTGTAGATCAAGGTCATTAGATTGCTTCGCTTCGCTCGCAATGACAGCAAATGCTATCCTGGGTCATTGCGAGGCCTGCAGAGCAGGCCGCGGCAATCCCAAAACACTAGACGGTCAGTTTGAGTAGAATATCAAAGACATGTTCATATTGCAACTGTTCTAAAACGGAGTGGATTTGGACGGCTGATTCGGGTATTATTCTGTAAGATGATGATAACGAGTCAATAGGGGAATGATAGTCCATGAAATCAAAGCACACAAAAATCAATCTCTTGGTAGTTCATCTGCTTATAGGAACGATCTGTGCGTATGCAGGTGAAAACTGGCAGCAATTCAAATACGACTGTCGACATTCGGGCAATGTCCCCAGCCGAAGTGTGTCCGTGCCTCTTAGACTTATCGCTGCCGTTCCGTTGACGGATGCAGTCTTCACAGCACCTGTGGTGGCAAATGGCCATGTTTACGCGGTGGATGGATCGGGCGTGGTATTCTGTATCGATAGTGAAACGCTCCGTCCTGTATGGAGATATGCCACCGGTGGCGGCAAGGCAAACTGTAACAACGTGTCGTCGCCGGCTATTGCGGGGCGCTACCTTCACTTTGGGACGATGGCTGGATCCTACTATGTGCTGGACACTGTGACCGGAGCCGTGGTCAAAGAAATAGCCTGCGGTGAGCCGATCTTCAGCGCGCCGGTTGTTGCCAACGACCGGGTGTATTTTGCAACGCTCGGCTCGCAAATCTACGCCCTTGAACCCGATGGAACTGTCTGTTGGACGTGGGACTTCGTCAAAGAAGTGCTGTCATTCAACGGCAACCGCTGGAGTGGAGTGGACTGGCGTGAGCACAGCGGGCGGGCAATATGGCGTACACAATTTTGCTGTTCCAGAAACATGGCGGCGTGTGAGAAAATGCTCGTTGTCCCTGCGGGCGGGATGGTAATCTGGCTGGAGGACGTTGACAGCCATGCGGAACTTCGCGCGAAGTACCTCGGAGGGCCACGTGAGAGTCCCTCCACGCTTGGATTGAGTATAGGCCAGGGTGATGAAGTGTATCGGCAGTGGACACGGCGAGACAACGGAGGTCGTGTAGAGATTCTTCGTCTTGGCGATGGCAAAGTGGAGACAGATTACGTTCGTGGCACGGAGACCAGCTATAAAGGGTCCGGCCTGATTGGTTTCAGCTCGGTAAGCGTTCGCGGAGACGATGTGTACCGCTGTCGTCCGCAAGAGAACTTTGGCTTCTGCCGGCATGGCGCTGGACAGCCAGTACAATATCTGGGCGGCTATCCGTCCATTGCGCCGCCGATACTTCTTAAGAACTCAGCCGTGTACGGGGGTCTGGACGGCAGTCTGTATGTCGTACCGCTCTCGGGCGATCACAAAGTATGGTCCTTCAAGACCCCCTTTGCAAAGGCAATCTCTGCCCCGGTGGCAGTGTGTGATGGCCGCATTTACTTTGGCTGCGAAGATGGCTACCTGTATGTTCTTGGGTCAGGAGATACCGTGCCGCCGCCATCGAAGGACCTTCAGTTGTGGAAGATCCGCAGTCCGCTGACGGGCGAACTGACAGACTCCAGACATAACTGGTTTACCAGCTTCGGAGACTTTTCCAATACAAATGAGAATGATCAGGGCATCGCCCCACCTTTCAAAATGAACTGGATTCGCCGCTATAAAGGTACGGTCAAGCACTTCTCGGTTTGTGGGGGCGGCAGGATGTACACCCACACAGCAGAAGGACAGATATTTGCCGTCGAACAAGAGACCGGCCGGTTATTGTGGCGACGCTATTTCCCTGGAGTCCATGTTTCCTACACCTCGCCGCTTTACCACCAGGAGCGTCTCTACATCCCACAGGCGGGACTGGAAAAATCGCGTCTGCGGTGCCTTGATGCCCAAACTGGCCAACTGCTTTGGGAAACGCCTTTCACCGGTTCACCGAGCTGGAATCGCCAGATGCCTGCGATCGTATACAAGAACCTTGTCATTTATCTTTTTAGCACCGGCAAATACACTGCGGAGAAGTGGCTCTTCGAGCACCAGAGCACATTTGGTTTTCCCGAAGACCATAAGCCGCTAGTCAGGGCTTGGGACAAGGATACAGGTGCAGAAGTCTGGACACGAGATTTCTCTGAATTCGGCGCTGGTGGCGACGACGCCGGCATGTGCTTGATGGATGGGAAGCTTTACTACTCGTGCTACTTCGGCGACAAAAAGCCACAGGGCGTTACCGCGGAGATGGATCCTGCTACCGGAGAAATAGTTTGGGTGACGACGAAATATGCAGTTCATGCCGGCTGCACTGTCTCAGGAAAGGACGGGCGGCTATACCTTGGGGGATACAATCCGGTGGAAGAAAAAAACAATCGCGTGTGGTGTCTGGATGCACGCGATGGTTCATTAGTCTGGAAGTCTGAACCGGTTCTCGGTGCCATTCATGTCATCACGATCGGACAGCGTTCTCTGTTCACGCATGCACAGTACCGACAGGGCTACCTTATTGATAAACACACCGGCAAAATTCTTGGCAACCTGACCAAAGACTACCGGTGTACGCGGTTCACTCTTTCGGAGCCTTACCTTTTCGGTCCTAATATGAACATCCACGATTTATCTCAGGATGAAAAGCTGGTGTACGCCGGACCATCTATCGACGTGCTGCAGTGTGTTGGGGGTTTCGTTTCGAATGGCCGAGTTTTCTATACAACCAATGGGGGTGGCCTGCAGGCCTCTCTGATATGCGGCTCTGAGGCTACCTCGTTCAAGGCACCGTGGGAGACTGCTGAGAATCAAGGCCGGTAAGGGTAAACCGGTTGTTCACACAGGGTAGCTGTCCTTCTTGGCTTGGTGTGCTGAGAAATAATTCGGTCCAATAGACGATCCTTAGCCGTAGGTCTTGCCTTCTTCATCTACATAAATAGTGCCTTTTGCTTCCCTTATAATCTTGACTGCTTTTGGCACGTCCTCGAGCTTTGGGACCTTAAATAGCTTACGGCACTTTCGGCAGGTTATCCTTCTATCCGCGGCACTGCTATCCAAGATCCAGTTGTTGTTGCATTTGGGACATTTGGCAATTATCTGCACCGGCAACTCCTTCGAACCGGTTAGGACAGGTTTCGCGGCAATGACAAAAGGTGACATTTTCTTTTTAGTAAGAACCCCACGTGAAACGTGGGGCTAAATATTTAGCCTGCGGTTTTACCGCAGGTTCTGAACCATAAAATCGATATTGACAGACTACTATGTTTTTTCTGACAAGAGTTTTTCGATCGCGGCCAGTAAGACGGTGGGTTCTACGGGTTTCTCCAGGAATCCATCCACCGGGCCACAAGTGGGGCCGTCTGCGGCCGATTTGAAATCTATACCTGTTTGGTCCTTGACCCCCGTTAGCATAAGGATAGGCATATTCTTGAACTCTGGATCCTTCTTCAATTCCCTGGCCATTTCGAAGCCGTCCTGCCACGTGGTCATCATGAGGTCCAGTATGATCAGATCCGGTCTCTCGGTCTTGATTTTTTCCATGCCTTCGGGTTTGTCCGCGGCTGTAATAGCTGTATACTGCTGGTTTTCCAAAATGGCCTGCAGCGATTCTCTGATATCCTGGTCATCGTCCACAACCAAAATCTTCGCGTTTCCCATGATTCACCTCACAACATCTGTACCAATTTTCCCTGTAAAGCCGGTACAAGAAGACCTTCACCATATTTTGCACTAAGATACCAAAGCCGTCTTGAGAGCACAACTACTCCAACATCTATTACAATAGCGGAGCAGCAAAATACAACAATTAAATCAGGCTCACGAACGAGTTGGCGTGGAACCTTTCTTGGGCAACGTGACGGTGAATTTTGTCCCTTGGCCCAGCTCACTTTGGACAGAAATCTTACCGCCATGCCTTTCTACTATCTGCTTGACTATCGAAAGGCCCAGGCCTGTACCGTCTTTTTCCCTTTGCTTGGCGTTGGTCGCTCTGAAAAACTCCTCAAATACGTTTCCAAGCTCATCCGCAGGTATGCCAATCCCCGTGTCGGCAATATCTATCTGAACGTAATCGTCGTGGCTCTTGGCCTCAAGGTGGACAGTTTTGTTCTCGGGGGTGTATTTGACCGCGTTGAAGAGCAAGTTTGTGATCATCTCAGTAACGGAGAATTCATTGCCAACGATCTGGTCTATTGACGGATCGAGGTCAGAAGTGACGGTTATCGATTTATCCTTGGCTTTTCTGGCAACGCTCTCCAGAGCCTTGGACAAGGTGTCCGAGAGTGAAAAGGCCTCCATTTGTAATCGTCCGCTGAGCCTCATCTGTGTCAAATTCAACAATTCCTTGACAAAATTAGTGAGTTGAGTGGTTCGACCGAGGGCTCTACCCATGAAATCGGACTGTTTGTCGCTCAGCGAACTGGCGGATTGATCAGACGCTATGAAGAGGCAGCTTTGTATCGCGGCCAGATGCCCTTTGATGTCGTGCGTGACTCGCGAAACATACTCATCCTTTATGCGGTCCTTTTCTTTGAGCTGAATATTGGCCTCTCTGAGCGCTTTTTCCTGCTTCGTCAACTCAGCAAGGAAGAGATTTTTTTGCGCAAAATTGATTTGCCTGGCGATTGCCTCGACAAAGTCAAACATTTCCTTGGGCGATTTACTCTCCAATATATCTATGTACAGGGCGTCAATAAAGTCACCCAAATCGTTTACGCGAGCGGAAAAAACCAGGTGCGGTTTGTGCTCGTCAACGATAGTCAGCTCCAGTTTTCGGTCGGCGGAAGGGCCGCTGCTTGCCATCACGGGAGCATCCGTCGATCGAACTGCGTCAAGCACACGCTTGGAAAAGTGCATATAGAATGTCTCAAGAGCAGCCGTATTTGCTGCGCCCCCTCCAAAGTGATAGGCAAGAATGTCCGGGGACTTTGGCAGTGGTTCAGAATTGCAGGGCAACCTTACGACCGCAACCAGTGTATCTAAGATTTTGGCCAGACACAAACACGCCTCAGAATACAATTCTGAGGGACTGGACAATTGCAGCAAACGACTCGTGAGCTCATTGAGATGCTGCATTAGATCGGGAGATAAGATGGCTGCCTGGTCAGCTCTATAGGATACGATGTCTTCCTCTAAGCCTTTGTCAATGATCGGGATGTTGGTTCGGGTTGTCTGTCCCAGAGCTGTCTGCCGGTCAGACTCTTCCAATATAGATATGGTGAAAGGACGTATGTTAATCTGCTGGTTAGGCAGAATGGCCTGGGCCTTGATGCGTTGCCCATCGACAAATACGCCGTTGTTGCTTTCAATATCCTCGACAATCCAGCGCCCAAAGGGGTCCTGGGAGATTCTGGCATGGACTCGTGAGACATTGGCATGATCAAGGATGACATCACAATTCGAACCTCGTCCCAAAGTTACGCCCTTGGGACCAAGCAATACCTCCTCAGTCTCTGTTGGCCCAGATATAGTGAGCTTTGCTTTGGCCATACTCCATTCCTTTCATCAGGCTGCTTAGCAACCGCGTTTACCAACGCCTCTCGGATAAGGTCCGCCCGCTCCTGCAGCCGACTCGTTTACCACTGGGTAATACCAATTCCAGTTAAGAATTGCCGGTGGGATCGCACATGATACTGCGGGATGAACTTGGATTCCTGCTTTCGCAGGAATGACGGGCCCAGGCGGTCGGCAATCAATAAATAGAATTGGTATAATATCTTCCGGTATCAGTAAGCGCCTTTGCTAATTTCAACAAACAGATGCTCTTTGGCAAATCCTGAAAATGCAGCTCTAATCTACTCCGGATTTTTTTAGAAGGATCCTGCTGTCAGCCACGACACATCCTTTTCCTTGGGGATATACAATCAGTGGGTTGATATCCAGCTCGGCGATCTCAGGGTGCTGAGTGACCATCTGAGAAAGCCGAAGAATGCAGTCCTTGATGGCGTCGATGTCACATGGCCACGATCCACGGACGCCCTTGAGAATACTGTACGCCTTAATGGACCGTATCATGATCTCGGCACTGATCTCCCACATAGGAGCCAGTCGGAAAGTGACGTCCTTCATGGCGCCAACAAAGGTCCCGCCAAGGCCAAACATGCAAATCGGGCCAAACTTTGGGTCCCTGACGGCTCCGAGGATGATTTCGACTCCACGCTTGGCCATCCTCTCCATGATGACGCCATCAATTTTTGCTGACGGTTTGACCTTTTTCACACTTTCAATGATCCCTTCAAACGCCTTTCGTGCTTGCTCCTTCGTCCTGATCTTCAGCCTAACCCCGCCTACGTCGAATTTGTGGACAATGTCGGGAGAAGAAATCTTCATGGCCACCGGAAAGATAAACTCTTCGGCCGCGTCGTCCACCTGGGATACATCCTTGACCAGAACACTCTTCAATACCGGAAATCCGTAACACTGAAGAATTTCGTTAGCCTCCTTTTCCGACATGTAATATCTGTCCTTACCTGTGAGCTTCTTCTTTATGACCTCCGTGGCAGTGTCACGGTCTGCGGCCAATCTGCGGACCTGTCTCCTCTCAAGACTCAGCAGGTTCCCGTAAAAGGCCATCGACGCCATTGACCTGACTGCCGCTTCGGGAAAGGGGTAATTGGGGATGCCGTGCCTCTCCAGATACTTGACACCCTCGGAAACGTCGACTATGCCCATGAAGGAACACAGCACGGGCTTATCGATGTCTTTGACCACGTGCGGGACTATCTCTGCGGTCTCAAGAATGTCGGTCATTGCCTGGGGACTGAGTATTACGATGGCACCATCCACGTTCTTATCGATGAGGATGTGGCGAATGGCAGATTCATAACGCTCGTGAGTAGCATCTCCAATCACATCGACAGGATTCTGGATACTGGCAGTTGGTGGAAGCTCCTGCTTCAATTTTTTCTTTGTCTCTTCTGAAAGTGTGGCAATTTGCAAGTTGTGTCGGATGGTGGCATCCGTAGCCATGATACCGGGTCCTCCGGCATTTGTGACGATGGCGATACGATTGCCCTTGGGTATCGGCTGTTTGGCGAAGGCAACGGCACGGTTGAAAAGCTCAGCGACACCCTCGACCCTGAGGATACCGCTTTGGTAGAAAATGGCATCGTAGGCATGATCGGACCCAACCAGGGCACCGGTGTGAGATGCGGCGGCACGAGCGCCTTCAGTGGAGCGACCAGACTTGATGGCGAGCATCGGTTTGCGGGCCTGCCATGTAATTTCCCTTGCAGTCTCAAGAAACGCCCGTCCATGAGTGATATCCTCCAGATACATACAAATTACATCTGTATCTGGGTCGTCCCTGAGATAACGCAGCAGGTCTATCTCATTTACGTCGGCTTTGTTGCCGAAGCTGACGAATTTGGAGAATCCGACGTCTCTACCTTCCGCGTAATCGAGCACCGCTGTGCAGAGAGCCCCGGACTGCGAAATGAAAGCAATGTTTCCGGCTTTTGGCATCTTCGTGGCGAAACTTGCATTCATCCGAACATTCTCATTGTTATTAGTAACGCCAAGACAGTTGGGTCCCACCATGCGGATGTCGTATTTGGCGATGACTTCTTTCAAGCGGTCCTCCAGCTCAACTCCCTCGCCGCCCACCTCTTTGAATCCGGCAGCTATAACGATTGCTCCTTTGACCTGCTTCTGGCCGGCCTCCTCCAATATGGAGCAGACAATTCCGGCTGGAACAATGACAACCGCTAAGTCCACTTCATCGGGAATGTCCGCTAATTTAGGATAGGCCTTTACGCTCTGGACAGATTTCTGCTTGGGATTGACCGGATAAACGACTCCCTGAAACCCGCCACTGAGAATGTTGCGAAATACAGCAAGCCCTACACTACCGGGTCTGTTCGTAGCCCCCACCACGGCGATCGATCGGGGATTCATAATCAATTCCATCTCTTTTGCCATCGTATTCTCGCAATAAGTGTGTTTGTGCTACGCCATTCAAAAACATAATCATTGTGGATCTTACAACAATCGACAATATCCCACGGCATGTTATTCTTGTCAAATGATAATTTCGTCGAACTGAAGAGTTAGTAGTCTGTCAGGATTGAATCTGTAAGCTGTCATTCCCGCG
>DAOWID010000161.1 GCA_030641115.1 Planctomycetota bacterium
GTCCTGAGCAAAGTCCAAGGAACAGGAAGCTACCGCGAAAAAGCTGGATTCCTGCTTTCGCAGGAATGACAAATGCTGTTTCCGCAACAGGAATTAATTATATCAAAAGATTCCTTGTAAGGCAAGGAATTTCTGGGCGTGCCAAGCTCATATCTCGCATTTACGTCACAAGATACGCACCTTATGCTTTATGGCTCAGTCTTGGCCTGTCGCGGCATCGCAATCGTTCCTGTTCGGGCCACGCTTTTGATACCGTAAGGCCTGCACACGTTGATAAGAGCCTCAATTTTGGACTCAGGTCCGCTAACTTCTACCGTAAGCGACTTCTGGGCGATATCCACAACTTTGCCTCTGAACATATCTATCAGCGACATAATTTCAGGCCGTTTCTCCGGCGGCGCCGAAATCGTTATCAACATCAAATCGCGGGCCACAATAGGCTGACCGGCAAAATCCTGAACCTTAACAACCGGGACAACCTTGGCTAATTGTTTTCGAACTTGCTCAAGCACCTTATCGTCACCGATAACAACGATAGTCATTCGGCTCAACTTTGGGTCCTCGGTTCGCCCAACAACAAGCGAATCGATATTAAATGCACGGGCGGCAAACATCCCGGCAACGTGGGCCAAAACCCCAGGCTTGTTTTCAACTAACGCGCTTATTATATGCTTCATTTTTCATCCCGCTTTCTAACCGAACTTTTGCAAAATTGAGATTAGGCATACTTTGGAAAGGAAAAATCTGTCGTTTGATTTTTCCTTTCCAAACAGTAACTGCTCCATAGACAATTACTCAGGCTGATTATTTAAGGAAATCAAAAAACGGATTTCCTTAAATAATATATGCCTAATCTCCATTTTGCAAAAATCTTGTTTCTAAGCTCAAATCAGATTAACCTTTCCAGTATGTCAAGCCCGTCCATTTCATCTAAACTCTTGCCCGCAGGGACCATCGGCCAAACATTCTCTTCTGGCTCGACCCTAAAGTCAACTACACAAGGTCTCTCCTCGTCCAACATTGCCTTGATTACCTTGGGAACCTCGGACTTCTCATCGCAGGTTATGCCAACCGCGCCCATCGCACGTGCCACCGTTGCGTAATCCGGGTTGGACAGGTAGCTCTTGGAATAGCGCTTATTATAGAAAAGCTCCTGCCACTGCCGAACCATTCCCATATAACCGTTGTTCAAAATACAAACCTTTATCGGCAAGTTGTACTGAACGGCCGTCGCAAGCTCAGTCATCGTCATATTGAAACTGCTGTCTCCGTCGACATCGATGACCGTAGCATCCGGCCTGGCTACCTGAGCACCTATCGCGGCGGGTAAACCATATCCCATCGTGCCAAGCCCTCCAGAGCTTATAAGCTGCCGGGGCTTAGTGAATCGATAAAACTGAGCAGCCCACATCTGATTCTGTCCGACTCCCGTAGTTATAATGGCCTCGCTCGCAGTTTGATGGCTAAGCTCCTCAACCACATACTGCGGCTTAATCGTCGATGCTTCCCTGTCATACCCAAATGCGCATTTCTTTTTCCATTCGGTGATCTTCTTAAACCACTGCTCCCGCTCCCGGAATTCCACTTCCTTAACCAGTTCAGCCAGTATAACCTTGGCATCCCCCACAACTGGAATATCCACATGAACATTTTTCGATATACTGCATGGGTCAATATCGATATGGATTATCTTAGCATTCGGAGCGAAGGTCTTTACCTTGCCCGTGACTCTGTCATCAAAGCGGGCCCCCACCGCAATCAGCAAATCACATTCCTGCACCGCATAATTCGCGTATGCTGCACCATGCATTCCGAGCATATCCAGCGACTCTGGTTTTCTCTGGTCGTAACTGCCCAGCCCCAAAAGTGTCGTCGTCACGGGCAGATGTGCTTTCTCAGCCAATGCCCTCATTTCTTCACTTGCATTCGCACTGATGACCCCGCCGCCAACATAAAGCACCGGCTTCTCAGACTTGTTTATTGCTGCCGCGGCCATTGATATCTGTCTGGCGTTGCCTTTAGTCCGAACCCGATAACCCGGCAGGTCCATCTCGGCCAGCCCATCATCACCACACGTGGCGACCGCAACGTCAACCGGCATATCAATCAGCACCGGCCCCGGACGACCGGTCGAGGCAATATGGAATGCCTCCCGAATTGTGCGGGCCATATCTTCAACTCTCTTGACGATAGAGTTGTACTTTGTGATCGGACGAGTAATGCCGGTCGTATCAGCCTCCTGAAATGCGTCATTACCTATAAGCTCTGTGCGAACCTGACCAGTAAGGGCCACCAATGGCACCGAATCCATCATCGCCGTGGCAAGTCCGGTAACCAGATTACACGCGCCGGGTCCGCTGGTCGCAACCACAACGCCGACTTTCCCGCTGGCACGCGCGTATGCATCAGCCATATGACAGCCTCCCTGCTCGTGCCGCGGGTTGATGAAATTGATAGGCGCATCGTACAACCTATCGAACAAAGGCAGCACGACCCCGCCGGTATAGCCGAACATCGTATCGACACCCTGTTCGATAAGCGTATCGACTATTATCTGGGCGCCCGTTCGGCCTGAGGATTCGTTGGCTGCCTTGGGTGAATTGCGAGGTTTGGACTTCATTTTTGCCCCTTTCCCGATAAACGTTACATCGTTATTCCGGTCAACTATAGCTCAGCGGCCCACCTCCGAGAAGTTAATCGTCCTTACCCAAAAAAAACGACCACACTGCCCGAAGATCTAAGGCCCTGCCATAATCCCGTAACCATCCGCCTCAGCAGACGTCTCAAGACCGCACTTACACGTTTTCATGCAAGTGCACAGAAATTATACAAAACCGAAAACCCTGTGTCAATTGTTTTTCGGCTGTTTAATCTTGATGGCACAATTTTTTCTCAGTTTCCGCTGTAAATACAGAAGTCTCAAGGATAAATCCACCACAGTCATATTAAATTGAAAATCGTTGCCGGATGTTCGCAAAACAGTATAATTACCCTTTAAGCAAATCTATAAAAAGCAGCCGTAAAATGGGCTTTTAAGGTGGGAAAATGGCAAGACATAAGAAACGCAGCAAGAAAGATATAGAGCAATATGACCATAAGGACAAGGAGCGGCTGAACAATCCGCCGGTGGGATTGGTAACGCCGCAAACTGACCCTGAATCGGGCAAGAAAACGAAATATCAGTATGATGAGCACCTTGACCCACAGCTTGTCTGGGCAGGTAAAGCTGAGCATACCTCTTTTGAAGTGCCGACAGTCTCACTTCACGTTCACGAGCGGATAGAGCCGCGCACTATAATTGAGGTGGTCAGAAAAAGAAACGGCCCACAATATCAGCCGGGGCTTTTTGATTCGCTTGAGGAAAATCCGCCACTGCGCGATGCGATACAATTCTACAAACACGCCCACAACTGGTCTAACCGGCTTATTGCCGGTGATTCACTTTTGGTGATGAACTCCCTGCTTGAAAAAGAGGGAATGGCTGGTCAGGTGCAGATGGTTTATATCGACCCACCCTATGGCATTAAGTACGGCTCGAATTTTCAGCCTTTTGTCAATAAGCGTGATGTCAAGGACGGCAAAGACGAAGACCTGACCGCCGAGCCGGAAATGATTAAAGCCTTCCGCGATACCTGGGAGTTGGGGATTCATTCTTACCTGACTTATCTCCGCGACCGTTTACTGCTGGCAAAGGATTTACTGACAGAATCTGGTTCTTGCTTCGTACAAATCTCAGATGAAAATGTTCATCTTGTAAGAAATCTTATGGATGAGGTGTTTGGGCCTAAGAATTTTGTAGGCCTTATAACGTACAAAACTGCTACAACACAGAACGCTAAGCGTATACAAAGGTTATATGACCATATTATTTGGTATTCACGCACAGATGAACTAAAGTTTAGACGGCTATTTCGCAAGAGAACTCAAGAGGAGGCAGAAAATATTTTTAATAATCTGGAAGAAAGCAGTGGCAAAAGATTTAAGGCAGCCCAATTAAGCGAAAGTTATTCTCCAAAAGAGTATGAAAACTTGCAATACGCGGGGAGACTCACGCCTAATGGTAAATATGCAAAAAGGTATGAAGACGATTTTGATTTTACAGAGTATGACAATGTCTGGACGGGGACAATTATCTCTACATACTCTAAGGAAAAAATTTATTCAGTCCAAACAAGCACGGTAGCTATTCAACGTTGTATGCTTATGACGACAGACCCTGGTGATTTGGTACTCGACCCCACCTGCGGTAGTGGAACAACCGCTTACGTAGCCGAGCGTTGGGGAAGGCGCTGGATTACCTGCGACACGTCACGAGTATCTTTGACTCTTGCAAAACAGCGTTTAATGACTGCTCTTTTTAATTATTATGAACTTGCCCATCCTTCAGAAGGTGTTGGCAGTGGATTTAAGTACAATACTGCACCACACATAACCATCAGGTCAATAGCTAAGAATGAACCTGCTGATGAAGAAACACTTTACGACCAGCCTTTTGTCGATAACTCCAAAGCACGGGTAACAGGGCCTTTCACGGTAGAGGCGGTTCCGGCTCAGGCAGTCAAGCCTTTGGCTGATATTGACGAGCAGCCCGTAAGCGATGAATCGGTGACACGCTCCGGTGAGACACTTCGTCAGTCCGAATGGCGGGACGAGCTTTTCAAGACGGGTATTCGCGGCAAGGCAGGACAACGCATAAACTTCTCTCGTGTTGAGCCTATGGGCGGAAGCCGCTGGCTTCACGCGGACGGAGAAACCAAAGGCGACAAACCAGAAAGGGTAGTAATATCCTTCGGCCCAGAGCACGCACCATTAGAGCAAAGGCAGGTCGCCTTAGCCGTAGAAGAAGCACAGCTACTTGTGCCTAAGCCGAGTATGGTAGTCTTTGCAGCCTTTCAATTCGACCCAGAGGCGTCCAAAGATATTGACGAAACGGACTGGCCTGGTGTTACACTGTTAAAAGCTCAGATGAACGCTGATTTACTCACAGACGATTTGAAGAAGAAACGCTCCAGCAATGAGAGCTTCTGGCTTATAGGTCAGCCGGACATAAAGCTAAAAAAGATTACAGATGGTAAAGATGCTGGTAAATACAAGGTCGAAGTACTCGGCTTTGATTACTATGACATAATAACCGGCAATATAGATTCAGGTGGGACGGACAAGATTGCAATGTGGATGCTCGATACAGACTACGATGGCAGAAGTATCTATGCTCGACAGGTATTTTTTCCGATGGCCGGTGAAAAAGAAGGTTGGGCAAGATTAGCCAAGAACCTTAAAGCCGAAATCGATGAAGAACTTATTGAAGCATATCGTGGAACAGTGTCTTTACCATTTGAAAAATGCAAGGATAAGCAGCGCATAGCGGTTAAAATCATAGATGACAGAGGAATCGAGAGCCTGCGGATTATGGAGCTTGACTGATGGGACAGACCAAGATTGACCATTTGATAATCAATTGCCCTTATGAGGAGCCAAAGTGTCATTGGTACTATGAGCGGGAAAAAAGGACTTTCGATAAAAGAGATGGTCGCCGTCCTGCTGGTTATATAATTGCCACGCCTGATTCAAAGTCTTTTGATGACCCTGGTATCTTTGTGGAGCTCCCGCTGGTAAATCAAATCCGTTCTCGTGTAAAGACTTGGCGCGATAACGGTTATCCTGGTGTAACGGGCATAACAAAAAGGCTTTTAGAACACTGGTTTGACGAAAACCAACGTGAATATCAGTTCTTTTTCTGTCAGCTTGAAGCTATAGAAACGCTTGTCTGGCTCATTGAAGCACCTGCTTCAGAAAAAGTAGGAATTGATATACCAAAAGACGGTGAGTTGATGCGTCTATGCTCAAAAATGGCAACCGGTTCTGGTAAGACCGTTGTTATGGCGATGCTGATTGCTTGGCAGGTCTTGAACAAAGTTACATATCCACAAGATACCAGATTCTCAAAGTACATTCTGGCTATTGCGCCAGGTCTTACCGTCAAAGAGCGTCTCAAGGTTTTACAACCCTTCGGCAAAGGCAACTATTATGATGAATTCGGCGTTGTTCCTGCCGGTCTAATTGAAAAACTTCGTCAGGGCAAAGTCCGCATTCTAAACTGGCATAAGTTAGGCTGGGAATCGGAAGAACAAATTGCCAGAAAGCGCAGCGTTGACAAACGCGGCCCCAAAAGCAATGAAGCCTATGTACGGGAAGTCCTGGGCGATATAGCCAAAGCCCGTAATATCGTTGTAATAAACGATGAGGCCCATCACGCCTGGCGGTACAACCCACAGGCTCACGGCAAGTATATGCGAATGCGGGATATGAAGGATAGCGCCGAAGAAGCAACCATCTGGGTAGGTGGGCTGGAGAGAATCCATAAGGTACGTGGTATTCTCAATTGCTTTGATTTCTCGGCAACGCCTTTTGCTCCATCCGGTAAAAGGACTTCCCAAGAAACACTCTTCGGCTGGGTAATAAGTGATTTCGGGCTGAATGATGCAATTGAATCCGGTTTGGTGAAGACGCCTCGTGTAGTAGTGAGGGATGATGCCTTACCGGATACGAAAACATATAGGTCGAAACTGTACCACATCTATCAAGACCCTACTGTAAAAGATGATATAAACCGCAAGGCTGAGCCAGAAGAACCGCTGCCTGATTTGGTAAGAAACGGCTATTATCTTTTAGGTATTGACTGGTTAAAAACAGCGGAAAAATGGGAAGAAGCGGGTCAGCCAACACCGCCTGTAATGATTTCTGTCGCAAATACAACACACACTGCTGCTCGAATCAAGTATGCCTTTGACCACAAGCGAATTCACATAGACAAGCTATGTAATCAAGAGCAGATATTGCACATTGACTCGAAAGTCCTCGAAATGGCAGAAGCCCAGGAAGAAGCTATATCCCCGGTCGGAGCTACCAAAGAAAATGAAGATGAAGAAAAACCAAAAAAGAAACTGACTAAAGCAGAACTTGCTGAGCAACTTAGAGAAGTAGTTGATACAGTGGGTAAAAGAGGTGAGCCTGGAGAGCAGATACAGAAAGTAATTTCAGTCGGTATGCTTTCTGAAGGATGGGACGCCAAGACAGTAACGCATATTATGGGCCTGCGTGCCTTTACAAGCCAATTGCTTTGTGAACAAGTTGTCGGCAGAGGCTTGAGGCGAACTTCTTACACTGACTTTGACGAAAGTGGTTTCTATAAGCCCGAATATGTAAATATATTCGGCGTGCCTTTTACTTTCCTTCCGCATGAAGAACAAGATGGGCCGCCTCCACCTCCACCAACAGCTAAGACCGCAATTGAACCGGCAGACGAAAAGAAAGAATTTGAAATCCGCTGGCCTAATGTTATTCGTATTGACCGCGTTTATCGACCTCAACTTTCTCTAAACTGGGAAAAGCTTCAACCATTAGAATTAAATGCCTTTGAAACAGCACAAATTGCTGAATTAGCACCGATAATTGACGGTAAACCTGACGTTACAAAGATTTCACAGATTGACCTTGAGAAGTTAGGCCGCGAACAGCGCATGCAAAGAATTGTCTTTGAGGTAGCCAGGGACAACTACGAGCAAATACAAAAGAACTGGAAGGGCAATAAGGAATACCTTCTGGCTCAGTTGATTAGAATTGTCCAGCAGTTTATTTCAAAGGGTAAGATTCAGATTACTCCTTCACTGTTTCACCAGGACGAGTTCAGACGCCGCATAATTATAACCCTGAATATGAACAAGGTTGTCCAGCATATTGCTGATGCCATCCGGCACGATAATGTCGAGACACTTGAGCCGGTCTTTGACCGTCATAATCCTATCCGCTCGACTGGTAATATGCGGACTTGGTACACAGGAAAGCCCTGCGAATATACAAAGAAATCGCATATAAACTCTTGTGTTTATGACAGTACTTGGGAAGTGACTGAATCGTTTCATCTTGACAACAGCGAAAACGTGCGGTCCTGGGTTAAGAATGACCATATTGGCCTTGAAATTCTATACACTTTCAAGGGAGTTGTTAGAAAATATCGACCGGACTTCATCGTACAGTTACAAAGACGTGATTTTCTCGTGCTTGAGGTCAAAGGACGCGATTCTCAAGAAGATAACACAAAGCGAACCTTTTTAGACGAATGGGTCAGAGCTATAAACGAAAAAGGTGGATTCGGCAAGTGGTCTTGGGCTGTTTCGTATAATCCCTCAGATCTGCCGGAGCTTTTACAAAATGAAATCTCAAAATAATCAGGTTCAACTCTCATTCGGCGCAAGCTTTGTTATTATTTTGTTAAATAATCATTGAACAATACGGTAAATATGCTATAATATGAACGCGGATGGAGAAGACTGCGGCCGACCCGCACGTTTTCGTATCAGCAGATACACGCAAAAAAGCATCGTTACTGACTAGCGAATGGTGGATAGCCAATGAACCATTTACCCATTCATAAGTATAGAGAATATAGTTATTTACGTGCGTATAAGGCACCTCTACAACTGTCGAGGATCCTCTACAAATCGGCCCTTTTATGCAAAACAAACCCAATTTCCCAGAGGCCAAGATGAGCGCAACCTTCTTTAATAAAATGGCTTATGAGAATAAACACAATTCGACACTTAGTCAAAACAAACCCAATACAAA
>DAOWID010000146.1 GCA_030641115.1 Planctomycetota bacterium
CGAATTCGGAGCGGCGGAGACAGGGGTCAGTTTTGGGCGGTATGTAACCAGCCAGGGCGATGAGCATTTCCCCGCACAAGTGGCCAATTCACTTGGTTCATCCAACGAGGGGCCGAAGATTGGACCGGTCGTCATCAGCGAGATCATGTACCATCCAGGAAATGGTGATCATGAATTCATTGAACTGGCAAACATCTCGCCATCAGGGCTGCCAAGTATTGGACAGCACTGCATTGGGATCCGGATGGTTGACCACCTCACTCTTGCCGGTACTATCTTCTACAACCACGTACAACTGGTCAGCAATGTTGCTGGTTATACCAATGTCCTGTGATTGCCACTGACCTGTAACCGTGCCGGTCGTGGCCACATCGGAGAATTCAGCCGTGCCAAAGATATCTGAGCCATTTGCAGTCAGCGTGTAAATGCCTGTTACAGGATCGTAGCTGAAGCTGCCGACAGATGCCGGCAAGCCCCTGTACCACAGCGCTAGCTAGTAGTGTGTCAAATTCGAAGTTGTGGGTAAGAACCCCACGTGAAACGTGGGGCTAAATATTTAGCCTGCGGTTTTACCGCAGGTTCTGAACCATAAAATCAATATTGACAGACTACTAGAACTGTACGGCTATATCGACAACTTTTAGAGTTGCTTTCATGAAATTCCAGGCTGAAATCTTTCGTAGAGAACTCACCGGCCTTTGGGCAAAGCTTGCTTATTGGCCAGAGTTTCATTAAGATACAAGTTAGAAATAAGGAACACGATTTGGCTGCTTGAAGTTTCTTAAAAAAGGCTGAATTTTAGACGAATTCTCCAGTTCCTAAGGAAAATTTGTGATAATCTCATTGAGATCAAAGCTGATCATAAGTTTTCTTGCAGTGATTGTTATATGTGGCTTGGTAGCGACCTTAGTAGCTGTCCGGTTAATTGGCACAAGTATAATCAATCAGGCGCAGACCAAAGTGAGAACCGACCTGAATTCTGCCAGGCACATATATCACGGTGAAGTTCAACGAGTCAAGGGTTTGTTGCGTCTTTCCGCCCTGAGGTTCTTTCTAAAGGATGCTCTTTCAGAAAAGAATATGGAAATGCTAACAGCAAGATTAGAGGAGATAAGAAAGAGCGAATCCTTAGATGTTTTAGCCCTTACGGATGAAAATGGGCGTGTCATCGTAAGAGCACGGAATCCATCTGCTATTGGCGACGATCAAGCACAAGATGAACTTTTGAGCCGAGTATTGTCGAGCGGGGAAGTCATCGCTGCGACAGTGATAGTGCCGAGGGAGGAACTCCTAAAAGAAGGGCCAGAGCTTGCTGAGCAGGCGTACATAAAATTTATTTTTACTACAAAAGCAAAACAGAGCACGGAAACTGAGCAGACTTCAGGGATGATGATAAAGGCGGCCGCAGCCGTCTTCGGATATGATGGGACCCTGATCGGTGCACTATATGGAGGCAAATTGCTTAATCGAAACTACGAGATCGTTGATAAGGTCAAGGAGACAGTATATCAAGGCGTGAAATATAAGGGCAAAGATATTGGTACGGCCACCATCTTTCAAGGAGACCTGCGTATCTCAACCAATGTTAAGGGAAAACAAGTAAGCCGGGCCATTGGGACGCGCGTATCTGAAGAGGTGTACGAGCAAGTGCTGGTGAGAGGACTGCCGTGGATAGGCAGAGCCTTCGTAGTGAACAATTGGTATATAGCTGCTTACGAACCCATAAAGGATATCAACGAGAACATAATCGGCATTCTCTATGTCGGGGTTCTGGAAGAGAAATTTACCGACATGCGAAAGAGGGCCATTGCAATCTTTTTGGGAATAACACTTGCCGGGATGACTATCGCTCTGATCACTTCGAGTTTTCTTGCTAACGGCGTGTTACAGCCGATTAGGCGTTTAGTGTTTGCCTCTCAGCAGTTGGCCAAGGGTGACCTTGATTACCGAGTTAAGACCACGCCAGGAGACGAGATAGCTGAACTGGCAGAGACATTCAACCTTATGGCGTCCTCACTAAAAGAAAGAGACGAACAGTTAAAACAGTATACTCAGCAACAGATAATGAAATCAGAAAGATTGGCCACTTTAGGACAACTTGCTGCCGGTGTAGCCCATGAAATAAATAATCCGCTCGGTGCTGTGTTGATGTATTCCCATCTATCGTTGGAGGAGATGGGGGCCGGGGACCCGCAACGTAAGAACGTGGAAAAGGTCGTGGGTGAAGCCACACGATGTAAAGACATTGTGAGAGGTCTTCTTGATTTCGCTCGTCAAACCGAACCTAAGGTCGAAGAGTTGGATGTGAACGAGATCCTGGAGCGGACGTTGTCTCTAGTTGAGCATCAGGCATTACTCCAAAATGTTAAGATAACCAGAGCTTTTTCTGCCTCACTGCCGAAGGTAATGATGGATGGCAACCAGATGCAACAGGTTTTCACAAACATCATTTTGAATGCGGCCGAGGCTATTGACGGAGAAGGTGAGGTGACTGTTGCCACCAGAATGGCGCCTGACTGTGAAGCTATTGAAATTGAGTTTGCCGACACCGGCTGTGGCATACCGCAGGAGAATCTGGGGAAGATATTTGACCCATTCTTCACGACAAAAGAGGTGGGACGCGGAACGGGACTTGGGTTAGCAGTTAGCTACGGCATCGTTGTCCGACACAAAGGAACCATAGACGTTAAAAGCGAACCTGGCAAAGGGACAACTTTCACAGTAAGATTACCTCTAAGAGCGGATGCGTAAATGTCTATTCAGGCAAACATCTTGGTCGTTGATGATGAGGAATCCATGCGGGATTCGTGCCGGCAGACACTGTCTCGCGATGGGAATAGGGTCGAAGTAGCTGAGAACGGTTCGAAGGGGCTGACTATGCTGGCGGCAGGGTCCTTCGACATAGTAATCCTTGATTTGAAGATGCCGGGCTTGAGCGGCATGGAGGTACTGAAGAAGATAAGGCAGGATGATCCTGAGGCCATGGTAATCGTTATTACCGGCTATGCGACCGTTGAGTCCGCCGTCGAAGCCATGAAGCGTGGAGCCTATGATTTCATTCCTAAACCTTTTACACCGGACAGCCTGAGAACAATCGTCAAACGAGCATTAGACAGGAGAGATCTCGCCCTTGAGAATGTCCTGCTGCGAGGAGAGTTGAGAGCTAGCTTTGGCCCGGAGGTAATCGTCAGCCAGAGCGAGTCTATGAGGAAAATTGAGGAGTTGGTTCAGAAGGTAGGCCCGACGGACAGTACCGTCCTGGTTTCTGGGGAGAGCGGTACGGGCAAAGAACTCGTGGCCAGAGCAATACACCGTTACAGTAGCAGGAAGGATAAGCCGTTTGTTGCAGTGGACTGTGGCAGCTTGGTGGAAAACCTCTTTGAAAGTGAATTATTCGGACATGTTAAAGGCTCCTTCACGGGCGCAACGGCGACCAAATATGGCCGATTTGAATTGGCAAATGGCGGGACACTCTTCTTCGATGAGATTGGAAATATTGGCATAAATATTCAAACAAAATTGCTCCGTGTGCTCCAGGAAAGGGAGATCACGAAAGTTGGAAGTGCACAGATCATCAAAGTAGATGTTCGAATCGTTGCCGCCACTAACAAAGATTTGCGCAAAGCTGTAGAGACAGAAACATTTCGTGAGGATCTATTCTATCGTTTGAGTGTCGTTCCAATTACTCTTCCTGCCTTGCGTGAGAGGAGAGATGATATTCCTCTGCTGGCTGACTATTTCCTCAAGAAGTATAATACAAAGCGAAAGAAGAACATAAGGGCTATTTCAGATCGAGCAATGAACGCTCTGATTGAATACGATTGGCCCGGAAATGTAAGGGAGCTGGAGAATGCTATTGAGCGGGCCATCGTATTAGCCGAGAACGACACGGTTAAACCTTCGGACTTGCTCTATTATGGGCTAAGTGTTGAAACGCCTTCAAGGCCGGATACCGATACCGCCGAACCCCACCGTCTTGTTGATGTAGAGAAGGAGCATATTGCCAAAGCGCTCAAGATGTTCAACGGACACAAAGGCAAGACGGCGAAATGGTTGGGAATAGACCGCAAAACTCTCCGCTCGAAGTTGGTGCGATACGCAGTAGAATAACGCCCAATAGGGCAACCCTCCCCATCATTGGGGCAAAATGCCCCATCTTAAGGCCCATCCTGAAGGCTACATAGGCCGTCCGATATTGGTAGGGGCGTAGATAATCTCTTTACAGTCAGCCACTTAGGTAAGATTCTATGTAGCTTTCTCATTGTATGGCACGAAAGTTGCGGCCAATTCAGCGCGAACAGAGAAGTTGTGCGCTGGCCCACTCCATCAGGGTATGTCCAGGAGAAGGGTATGTGTTGCTCAACCGCCTGTGATGGAAGAAGAGTAAAGATGTATGCTTAAAGATAGTCAGATTAGCAATTGAGAGGGCTGGGGCACATCCTTACCCCTCATATCCTCCGCTTGTCCCAGCCTTTCTCAGA
>DAOWID010000439.1 GCA_030641115.1 Planctomycetota bacterium
AACGGTATAGTTATAAATCCAACAATAAGTATGGGCAAGCCCACGATTGAAAAAACAGGATTAACTACATTTGTTGTTGCCAATCAGTACTATGCCAACATGAGCAACTCTGCCTTAATAGCCGATTTGTATGAAATTAACGAAAGTGATGTCGTTAATGCAGTCAAATTTGAACAAAGGTATGGACGACTACGTGTTGCGTGATATTTTTTACTGATGAAAACATTTCCAAAAATGCTGCATACATGCTCGATATCTTTGAGCGACAACACCAAGTCCGCGCTTGTTTAGACTATTTTGACAAGGGAACTCCAGACATCGATTGGATGCAGGCTATTGCGTCATGGAATAAGACTGAAACAACCGTGGCCGTTTGTGGTGACGGTAGGATTCTCAAAAACAAAGTCCAGAAACGAGTGCTAAAGGAATGTGAACTTATGTTTGTTTATTTGGCACCAGGTTGGACAAATCTTCAATGGTCCGTTTTTGGTTGGAAAATTGTAAAGGTTTGGCCGGATATCGTAAAGAATGTTGAACAAGCGCGCTATCCTATGCTTTTTGAAGTTGCGGCTGGCGGCTTAAAAATCCAAGCCAGAGGACGCATTAGCAACCTCTAAGGAGAGGACATGATAGCTCTTAGGCTGATACAGTCCCGTCAATCGTTAAGCCGAAAATATTACCCACCTCCTTATTATTGGATGTTCTCATACAACCGCATAACTCCTTCCTGCATATCCTCAGTCACCTTTTGGCTTCTGCTCTTCTTTGTCTTTCAAGGTGCGGTCGAATAGATGACCACAGCTACCTCTTTTTAAGAGCCATTTCACTCCCAAAGCATTTCGCGAGATACGCTTCACGAGCGACGAGCCACGAATCCACGCGTCGAGTCCGCCTCAGCGCACTTCCGCTTCGCTCCAGCATCGAGCACCGAGAACTGTCTGATTTCACCAAGTGTCGCAAGTGCTCAGAAACGCCCTTAACAGCACTAAGAGCGGCTTTTAGAGGTCCGACTTGACTTTTTCGCGACTTCGGCTATATTTAAGTAGCCAACCTTCTTGTTTGGAGGCGGTTAATATAGGGCTAAGGCGAACTTTTTGCCAAATATAGCATATAGCCTAATAGGAGGAGTGACGAACCCTGAATACTGATTAGGGGGATTTGGGATAGTGGCTATATCCGGGGTATTTGACCAGGCGACAGTCAGCCAGGTTCAGCAGGCCAACGACATCGTTGACGTGGTAAGTGAGCACGTGAGCCTAAAAAAGAAAGGCAGGGAGATGCTTGGGCTGTGCCCATTCCACGATGACCATCGCCCGAGCATGAACGTCAACGCTGCCAAGCAGATATTCAAGTGTTTTGCCTGCGGTGCCGGCGGCGATGTATTCAAGTTTGTCCAGATGCGTGAAAACCTGACCTTTCCCCAGGCCATAGAAAGATTAGCCGAGCGTGTGGGCATAAAGCTAAGAAAACTCAAAACTCAAAACTCAAAACTTAAACCTAACGAAGAAGTTGATCCGAACAGACTGGCCAAGGTCAATGCCTGGGCGGCTAAACACTTCCAGAAGAACCTCTATGACGAACAAAAGGGCAAGTTTGTACGCGACTATATTGCTGCAAGGCAGATAACGCCGGAGACCGCCAAAAAGTGGCAGCTCGGCCTGGCTGCTGATTCGCCGGATGACTTGACAAGGGCGGCCAAGGCAAAAGGTGTCCCGACAAAGCTGCTGGAACAGGCAGGCTTGGTCACCGCACAAAATCAGGATAAATTCGTACGTCGCTTGATGTTTACTATCACCGACGTAACCGGCAGAGTGATCGGCTTTGGTGGCCGAACGTTGGACGAAACCGGCGCCAAGTACATAAATTCTCCGACCACGGCTCTATTCGACAAGAGCAATTCACTGTATGGCCTTGAGCACGCTCGCCACCAGATTGTATCGACCGGTGTAGCAATCGTTGTCGAAGGCTATACCGACTGCATCATGGCCCATCAGGTTGGATGCACCAATGTCGTGGCCGCCTTGGGCACCAGTTTCACAGCCGGACAAGCCCGCATCTTGCGCCGGTATGCCAAGAAGGTGGTGCTCCTTTTTGATAGTGACACCGCAGGTATCGAAGCTGCCAACAGAGCGCTCGAGGTCTGCGTGTCGCAGCGTATAGACATCAAACTTGCCTCAGTGCCCGAAGGTAAGGACCCGTGTGATTTTCTCTTGGCTGCCGGCAAAGAGAAGTTCGAGCAATTGGTAGATGAGGCTATAGACGTCTTTGAGTTCAAGTGGAACAGGCTCTCAGAGAGTCTCGACAGTGATGATACTCTTGCGGGCAGAAGATTGGCGGTCGAAGAATTCTTGCAGACAATAGCCGTAAGCCTCTGGGCGGGCCATGTGCCGGCTATAGACAGAGGGTTGATAGTCAATCGTGTTTCGAAGATCATCGGCCTTGACAGCAAACAGATAAATGCTGAATTGAACAAAAGAATCAGAAGAGCGGCAAAGACTGCAAGCTATGATGTCGCAAACGATAATGTGCAGAGTATTGATTGGGGCCAGGGCCTCTCCGCCGCAGCTCAACGCGAAGTCCTGGAAGTATTGCTCAGCAAGCCGAAGCTCTTTGAGATTGTACAACGAAAGACTACAGCCGAGGCCTTCGATGTTCCGATATTGATGCAAATAGCAGCCGTGCTCTTTGAGACGCTGAATTCCGATATTAATGCCCCGCTGAAAGCAGTTTTGGCAAAAGCCGAATCGGTGGAGCTTGGCAGGGCTCTGATGGAATTAGCAGACACGGCAGAGCAAAAGGGCAATTTTGAGTCCCGCTTAGCTGGGGCCCTGGAAGTCTTGCAGCGATATCAGACAGACAAGAAAGTCGGGCAGGTCAAACCAGCAGAAGACCAAACGAAGTATCTGCGGAGTGTCCATGAACGTACTGGAAAGCGAAATCCCCATAGTGTGGGAATGGCATAGCGAACTGTCATGGATACGAGTTGTAGAACTGAGTGTATCTGGGAAAATATAGGAAGGTCAAAATAATTCGATTTCTTCTTCCAAGTAACTTTAAGTTGATTTTATAAGACAAAGATAGAGGTGCCAATCGTGGCAAAGAAAGAAACAAAGACGGACACATCAAACAATCCAGGCGAAGTTGCAGTGGATGACAGCGCCTCAAAGAGCGCCACAATCGAAGATGCCGAACAGCAGATAAAAGTGCTCATTGAAAGAGGCGAGAAAAAAGGATTTCTCACATACGAAGAAATGAACAGGGAGCTGCCCGATGAGGCAGTTAGCGCCAGTCGCCTGGAAGGCCTTTTGGCAACGCTTGATGAAATGGGAATCCGTCTCGTAGACGAAGCTGACGTAGAGTCGCGACAAGTTGGCAAGGCAGAAGCAGAGTTCGAAGCATCTGAGGAGTCTTTAGACCAGGCAGAATCGGTCAGGGACAAGCAGCTCCGTGAGGACGAACGGCTCGAAAAAGAACTGGTCGAGGCCGAAATCTCTCGGCGTATTGACGACCCGATTCGCATGTATTTGACGCAAATGGGCCAGATACCTCTGCTGACCAGAAAGTCGGAAATCGCTCTCGCGCGAAAAATTGAAATCACGCGGATGGCTTTCAGAAGGAAAATGCTGCAATGCGATTATTGTGCCAGAAACGCCCTCGATCTCTTTCAGCAGGTACACGAGGGCACAATGTCATTTGACAGGACAATCAAGACCGGAGCGACACAACATCTTGCAAAAAATGTAATAAAGAAGCGATTGCCTGAGAACATCGAAACCGTGAGCAAACTGCTTGAAATCAACCAAAGCTTCTTTAAGAAGTCTCTCCATGCGCCAGGCAAGGCCGAGCAAAAGTTGCACTCAAAGCGAATACGTAGAAACAGACGAAAGATCGCAACGCTGCTCGAAGAACTTAGCCTGCGGACCAGCAGAATCCAGCCGATGAGAAATAAGCTGCATGGTATCTGCGAAAAAATGCAGCAGTTGGAGAGGCTCATCGAAGAAGGCGTTAGTGACCAAATGAACGCCGACGACATCGAGGCGGTAAAGCAGGAATTACTTGGCCTTCAGGAATTGGTGTTGGATACTCCAAAACAGCTCGACAAAAGACTCCGCACAATGGACAAAGGCTTCACTCAATACGAGAACGCAAAACGGACCCTCTCAAGTGCAAACCTCAGATTAGTGGTCTCTATCGCCAAGAAATATCGCAACCGGGGCTTGAGCTTTCTGGACCTAATCCAGGAAGGCAATACCGGCTTGATGCGAGCAGTAGATAAATATGAGCACCGCAGAGGATATAAATTCAGCACTTATGCCACCTGGTGGATTCGGCAAGCAATTACCCGTGCGATTGCCGACCACGCACGGACGATTCGAATTCCTGTCCATATGATAGAGACAATGAGCCGGCTGCGAGCGGCAAGCAAAATTCTCCATCAAGAGCTTGGCAGGGAACCTACTGTTGAGGAGATCGCCAAGGAAGCTGAGATGACCGTGCAGGAGACCCGCAGGGTGCTTAACATATCCAAGCATCCGATCAGCCTTGACAGGCCCATAGGCGAAAGTGAGGACAGCTATTTCGGCGATTTTATCGAAGATAACGACATCGATTCGCCGGTAAGCTCAGCTACCCAGGAAATGCTCAAGGAGAGAATCGATATAGTCCTAAAGACGCTCTCATACCGCGAACGCGAAATCATCAAGCTGCGCTACGGGATCGGGGATGGCTACACGTATACGCTTGAGGAAGTCGGCAGAATCTTCAAAGTCACCCGCGAGCGAGTCAGACAGGTTGAGGCTAAAGCCATAAGAAAACTCCAGCACCCCGTCCGCGCCCGCAAACTCGAAGGATTCCTCGACCACAAAACAGCATAACTTGTTGATTGATCCAGCCGCAGAGGACAGAGAGGACACAGAGAGCTTTTAGCCAGCTTCGTGTTCTTGGCCAGCTCTGCTCCCGAAGGAAACTTTTGCCGCAGAGATTTGCTTTCGCCCACAGTTGCATTCTTCCAACTGCAACTACTTGTTAAGCTGGCAAAGGAATGGGAATTGAGCAACCACGGATACCCACTACCCGCTTGTGCGGGCACAATCGTCAATAATCAATTAAAGATGGCTATGGTGTGAATAACGCACCCTCCCTTGCTCGTTTTACTCACAGTGGTAGGGTCCAGTCAGCGCGCTCAAGATGAACATCTTTACCCTTCTTCTCCAGGTCTTGCGCTGCGTCAATTATCGGCTTCATTTTGGTATCCGCTGTAACCAAGACTAACCCGTACTGAATAGCCACGCTCGCAATAAGCAAATCTCGCTCATCTATTTGTAATTGCTTCCCTGTAACCTTGTCAAACAAATCTTCTGGCACCTTTCCTGGTCCATGCTTTCTCCACAGCTCTGCCCGAACCAGAGAATATGGCTCGACGGTATTATCATCGATTGCCAGATGCAAGGGGTAGGACTCAAAGAATTTTCTTAACACGTCTTTCAATTCGTCCGAAAGCTTTGGGCCTGCCCGTGCTATTCCGAATTCGATCTCGGCGATTGCGATGACCGGTAGCATTACGGGCTCATCATCACCAAGCTTTAACAGATGAGTTTTCACATTTTTGTATTGTCGGGACTTAGGCCTGGCAAGGTAAGAAATGATGTTTGTATCCAAGAGATAGCCCACGGCCCTTCGCATCTATTCTACCTCTTCAAGGACTTTAACAAGGGCTGGATCTGTGATCTGCGGGATTTGACTGAGAAGGTTTTGCGCGCTACATTTCTTAAAATCTGCTGATATATACATCCACAGAGGTATGCAGGCGGTAAATGACTCTGGAACGTATTGCCGGAACTCGAAAGGCGTGGGCCGTGGTTCGTTCATAAAGTAATCTAACAGCGCTCGTTCCAACCGAGGTGGCAAGTTGTAACCTTTTAGTATTACGGCGTCAATTTGCAGAAGAATATCTCGAAGTACTGCGTGATCGATCAATATCTTCTCTTGAGCTTTTGTCATATACTCTTGAACAAGCTGGTCGATGCTTTGTTTGTCGTAGTCGGACAGTTTTGGCACGGGAACATTTTGGATGGTTTCCACTTTGTTGTGTTGGTCTCGTTCGTGCGCCCCGACAAAAGCGTTTGCCAAAGGACTATTTAGAATAGCCGCCAAATATTCGAGTGAAACATCTGGCCTGGTAGGCCATACAGCGACAAAGTTCTTTGAGGAAATAAGGCCTTCCCTGTCTATAAATGCTGCGTATCTCCAAGAACCGCGTGACGTCCGGTGTGCGTTTACGAAGACCTTGGGTTTTTTCCAGGGATGCCGCAGAATATCGCTCCATTGAAGACTTCCTTTTTCTAGCCCCAAATACCCTGCAGAAGAAGCTAAGAAGATTTCCGTCTTTCCTCCTGCTAAGCAATATCCTTTTTTAAGGCCAGGCCGCCTTTTTTCTGAGTAGGATATCTTCTGGCCATGGTAACTTTTTTCAATCCCACGATGAATTACCGCAATATCTCTCAATTTAGGGGAGTGGGACAATCGTTCCCATATATTCGCTAAGGGATAAACGGCGATGGTAGATTCTGCTTCAGCAGGTGTTTTCTGCTCTTGAGCTTTCCACGTGTAACCATAAGTGTTTAGAAATCGTTGACGGTCACTCTCCTTAACAAAGGTAAATGTAGTTTTGGACGTATCATGCTTAACAGGCCTCTTAGCAATCAAAAGAGCCGTTTCGTGTTGTGAGATATGGAAAACCCTATCAGGCAAAGAAACAAGGTCGAACTGCTCAAAACGCTCGACCAGTCTCCTTCTGATATCACGATAGGCACGGCCATCTAGGAATTTCTGTGGTAGAACAAATCCTAACACTCCGTCCCGGTGCATCTTCTCGAGTATCCGATTGAGCAATTCTATTGGCTTGTAACCGTATTTAATATCTGTGTAACGAGCAGACTCCTCGTCTCTGAACTTTTCAAAAGGAGGATTGCAAAGTACGACTGTAGCCCTTTTGAGGTCGGATGTAAATCTGTCGGACGTGAAAACATCCTCGGGATATAATCGCCAGCCATCATGGTTTGGCAAATCAGCCAACATCAGGCAAAGTCGACTTACTTCTACCGCGAATGGATCTTTTTCATACCCGGATAGGATCCTTATGAAATAATTGTGACGTTCCTGCGGTGTTATACTATCGGGCAATAACTCGCGCAGTCTTTGCAGCGCGGCCACCAAAAAAATACCGTGTCCCGAACAGGGCTCCACTATCCGCAGTTGGCTTATGGGAATATGTTCTATAGGTAACTTATGAACAATGTAGCGAGCTATGTTATACGGTGTGCTATGGATACCGAGACGCTTTCGCGTTTCAGGATCAACCAACGTGTTCTCGTAGATATAGGCTAAGACTTCAACAGAAAGATTTGAAAAATCAAATCCTGTCCAAATCCTTGATACAGCGGCTTCTTGGGTAGCGCGGTCCTCAATAATTGATAGCTGTTTTCCTCCATAAATTCCGCCAGCCATTTTGAACAACTTATCGGTATCCGATGCACCTGACAGTGACTCAAAGTTTAGCTCTTTCCGATCATGGAGAATCTTTGCTGCTAAAACTTGGAAAACGAGGTGAAATAGTCTGTCCCTTTCTGGGGCTTGTCCAGTTCTCCTCTCGTGAACCTTTCTAGACTCGTTCAATGTGTCAGGTATAAGCCTATCGAGCTTCTTTCTAATATGTGACTCGAGAGCAGGTATCAGACCTAGATCGAAAAAGTCGAGCTGTCTTGGACCGAGCTCGAAAGGGATGTTCTTTGCGCGGAGTATCTCTTGCGGAGACCATCCTTGCTCATATTTCCTGAACAGCATCTTTACGTCTTTTTCGGTAACCTCGTCGCGTTTTTCTGTCGTTAGTGCATCCCTCCCAATCTTCCAGACTGCTAAGCGCTCTTCTCCCGCTTCCAATGCAATGGGTGCTCCAAGAGCACGGAAATCAGTTACCAACTCCCTTCCTGATTTGCCATTCGAAACAACTACCGTCAAACACGCAGTGTCATATGAAAAAGGCCTCCGTCCAAAGACCGCTAACGGGACACATCTTTCCGGAGTCCCCTGCACAAACCAGTCCCTAAAGCAGTAGTCGTGTGTCAGACACTCTCGCCCATAGCCAATCCGACGAATTTCCGAAACTACTGTCTCGAAAAGTCTTCGTTGTTTAGCGTTCCCAAAAACCGCGTCCATACTTTTTCCTCTCATGTTGGGTTGTTACACCGCACGAGGCATAAACAGGCCAATAGTCGACCGGTCTGCAAGGACCACGTACCCATCTGGAATTCACAAATTTATGATAGTCAAAACTGCGATTCCAGTCAAAGAAATTAGTGCAAAAGTCGTAAGTGCCCAAGTAATAAGCAGCCAGAGCTTCTGCGCTTATGTTCGTGTGCATTTTGTGCTCTTATATCTCAGTAAAGTTCAGGCTGGCGAATTGGCCGTGGTAGACTCGTATTTCGTATCTCGTGAAGCGTATCCTTCGACTGCGCTCAGGACAGGTCCCGTATGGATTCCGTGTCCCGCCCCACCAAAGGCGGATCTTCGACATAGGCGGACTTGGTAGCAAGTGCGGAATGACAAAGGAGGGAAAACACGCGATAAATTGCGGTGAAAACCGGCACAATAAATTGCGGGGGGTAAACATCTTGAGATTCCGGCGCAGTGACATATTGATATTGCGTATTGTGAAGAACGTCGCCGTGCCGGCGACGGCTAAACACCTGAGAGAAAGAACCCCAGATAAATCTGGGGGCTAACCAAAACCTGCGGTGAAACCACAGGCTAAATATTTTTTGAGAAGTTCAAACTTGCATACTCTCCGTGGTATCTTTTGGCAGCGCTATCATAGGCTTTGGCTGCGTCAATCTCGTCTTTGAAGGAGCCGAGGTAGATTCTTCTGCCGTTGACGCGGATTCGGGCTCGCCAGCGGTTCATGTCTCTGGCCCAGTCGACGCCTTTGTATTTTGAACGTGAAGGCTTTTTGAACTTTCTTCTGTGCCAGATGTTCTGGGTGCCGGTTGCGGGACGTAAATTTGCCTTTCGATTGTCCAGGCCGTTGTGGTTTATGTGGTCACAGTACATGCCAGCCGGAATGTCAATGACCAGATGGTGCATGTAGGCGTTCCTTCGGGGCTCCTTTTGGCCGTTTGTGAGGGACCGGACGGCATAAAAAGTGTGGGGCGCTTTCTGGGCATACCATTTGTCCTTTCTTAATCGGTGGTAGTCATCAGGGTCGACGATGGCAAATTTGCCCTGCGTTAACGGTATCCGCCGGAAGGCGTAGCCGTAGCGCAGGCGGCGATATGGGAGTGTGAGCAATACTAAAGGTTTCACCAGCCGGTTCGGTATGTTGATAACAAGCTTAATATTCCCGCCTCACGAGTACGTAGTTGGTGATTTCTGAATTAGAGAATGAGTTGCCAATTTACTGATTAACCAATCAACTAATCAACTATTTGACTATCCTCCCTCCATACTTAGAGCAACCTGCGCATTTGATGCGAAAATGGGCGTGATTTTGGATGGCTGGCGTGCGGTAAGTCTTTGTCGGAAAAGCAGTAAAAAAATTTTTGGATTTTTCGATTTTTGCTTTCAGCTATCTGCATATTTGATTGAAAATTCCTCGATGCCGGATGCTTGAGACTCGATGCTCGATGTCATTGCGAGGCCCGCCTTCGGTCCGTCTACGGCGGATGGCAATCTCAATTGTTACATTTTAGATTGCTTCGTCATAAAACTCCTCGCAATGACCCCAAAAACGCAACTTATACGCCGTGAACGGTTACTTTTTTTTAAGATGGTGGCAATTTTGGGGTAGATTTGGTATGTTAGTGCGGTTCGGAGGCTTGCCGGCGTGGCTAAGCGTTCTAAATGCCAACAGAAGTTTAAGAAAGGAGCGAACCGTAATGAACCAACAAAAAACCACAGGAACGCAGTTGAGCGTAAGAAAGACTCTCCTTGCAGTGGCGGCCATCCTTGTCGTCTCGGCTACCGGCGCAAGGGCCCAGGGGAGCCTGGGTTACCTTGTGAGTGAAGGTGGCTTCGATTGGATGATCGGCAAGTGGGAGGCCACGAACGACGAGGGCGACAAGGTTGAGCTCGAGTACAAATGGGAGCTCAATAAGAACCTGATGACTATGCGGCTCAAATGGCCGAACTTCGAGTACCACGGCATGATCTTTTACGTTCCGGCGAAGGAGGAGGTGGTGCAGATAGGCGTAGATAACGCAGGCGGTAACGGCAAGGGCAAGTGGGAGGCCGTGGGTGATAAGGCGATCCTTAAATACGAGCATACAGCGCTTTATGGCGAGATTAGCAGGATGGGGGTCGGCCACTCGAAAGTGGATGCCAAGACGATGAAGGTGGAGATCTACGAGATGTCCAGCGATGGCGAGCTTGCTGAAGAGCCGGGCTTAACCACGGAGTTCAAACGCCAGAAACCACAGGCCCCCAAAAAGGATAGCGCAAAGACTCCGTGACATTTGCTGCGTGAAAACGGCAAGAGCGAAGACCCCACGTGAAACCCATTCGGCTGCGCTCAGGGCAGGCGTGGGGCTAAATACGAAGATTAGTAGATTCCCGCCCCGCCTCCGGCGGGCTTTCAGCCCGCCAGAAGACGGCGGATCTTCGACACGGCAAACGACGGTAGATCTTCGACCTCGGCTCCGCGTGGAAGTGCAAAGGGCTACGCCAGTGGTTCGTAGAATTTCTCGGGCTGTTGGCCGAGGATGTTTTGGAGCGTGCTGAGCTTTTCGATAGTACATTCAATGCGGTCGCCGGGCTGTAAGAACTTGCCGGTAGCCATGCCCACGCCGGCTGGCGTGCCGGTGGCGATAACATCGCCTGGCTCGAGCGTCATTATGTGGCTTAAGAACGACACAATATCTGCGACCGGATAAATCATTTGTGACGTGTTAGCCTTCTGGCGAACTTCACCGTTAACGGTAAGAGTCATATCCAGATTCTGTGCGTTCTGAATTTCATCCGCTGTGAGCATGTAGGGGCCAATCGGCAAGAAGCCATCGGCCCATTTGCCGTTTAGCCAGTCGTAGAATTCATCCCAGGGCCGCTTGGCTCTGTTCTCTGCGAAAGTCACGCTACGAGCTGACACATCGTTGGCGATAGTGTAGCCGGCGACACAATCGAGGGCATCGTTGGGCATAACAGTCTTGGCCTTTTTGCCGATTATCACACCAAGCTCAATTTCGTAGTCTATTTGTTCGCTATAGGCCGGCCAGAGTATTTCTTCATCCGGGCCGATGACGACTGTGGGCGGCATAAGAAAGGGCCTTGGCACAGTCGTCCAGCGGGGCGAGTCTGACAGGCCGAGCTTGAGGCCGGTTTCTTTAATGTGCTCAGTGTAGTTTCCTGCGAGGGCGATTACTTTGCCCGGTCGAGGAATCGGGGCGAGGAACTTGACCGAGTCGAGAGGCGTCAATATCTCGGTTGCATGTGCTAACTCTGCAAGTTTCGCCAGGCATGATGGGCCTCTTTGCAGGATTTCTCTGACGCTGCGAGGCGGGTTTGGGCCTTGCCAGGCGGATGGGATATCCACCAGGCCTTCATCGGTCAGTATCGCACAGGAAATCGATTTGTTTCTGGCGTATGTAATTAGCTTCATCGCTCAATCCTTTTGTTATCCTGTTGATTTGTCAGGGTAATTGTAGCAAAAATAGGGCATGGTTCAACCCTGGGTGGCAGCCTCAAGCGTAGCTTGGGGATGACAAAACTCCAAAGTTAGTGCAACCATCCCCAAACCCTTCGGATTTGAGGCTGCCACGCGATATAGAGTAAGCAAATCAATGTTACCCGGAATCTGGCTTATTTGAACCATGCC
>DAOWID010000079.1 GCA_030641115.1 Planctomycetota bacterium
ATGTTCAGGAACTTTTTGGTGCCGATTCAGTTTTTTATTTGGCGTGGCGTTTGATCGACCCGGCAGCAGAGGCGAAGCTTTTTGTTTTCAGAACAAGCAATCTCTCTCCCTCGAAAGAGGGTGGGAGGGAGATTGCGGTCGTGTAAATCAGACAGGTGTTTAGCAGCACAAGGCGGTTTCGTTAAGGCGTCAGCGTTTTGTCCAACCCTGTTTGGTTCCGGCTACGCCGGGTTAGGGACAGTAAAACAAGAACTGGCGATTGTGTGTCAATCCTTATGATATCGGAGATGTTCGATGAAACTCATCAACCGAAGAGAAATGCTCGGGACTCTGTCCGCCTTTGGCGGATTGCCCTTTCTTGGCACAGCCTCATATTCATCTGCAAAAGAAAGACCAAGAGAGAAAGTAGATGCTGTAACGGGCCGTACTTTTGTTGCACGGTCTGATAGACAGGAATATGCCAGACTCAAGGCCTTGGATTTGAATGATCCAAAAATAGTTGCCAAGCAAAAGAAGATGCCCGCTGGGAAAATCGGCAATCTTTCCGTCGGCCGTCTCATCAGCGGCAGCAATCTGATTAGCATGAATATGCACGCGAGGGATTTGGACTATGTGCAAAGTCTTGCAGCCCATTATAACACCGAAGAAAGAGTCTTTATGACACTAAAGAAATGTGAGGAATATGGAATCAATACAATTGTTCTGAAAAATCACAATTTCAGGCGATTCAGATTGTCAAAATACTGGGACGAGTGGGGCGGAAAGATGCAATGGCTTGCTGACGTGATCACCACGGACATCAACAAGTACGAGAAACTGCTGGCCGAACATTTGGAGCTGGGTGCGTCGGCGGCCTATTTGTGGGGTGGCGCAAGTGACATCTGGTATTACCAGAAGAAGCAGGACAATATCATCAAGGCCTTCGAAATCATGAAGAGATACGATATTCCCGTCGGCATTTGCGCGCATCGACTGGAGCCCATCGCATTTTGTGAAAAGCAAGGGCTGGTGCCCGACTTCTATATGCTGACGCTGCATCACGATCGATATTGGTCCGCTCATCCGAAAGCCAATAGACGGTTCATGGAGATGTACGAGAAAGAGTCCCCCAACCATGCGGAATACCACGATAACATGTTCTGCCACAATCACGCCGAGACCGTTGCGTTTATGCAAGATGTGAAAGTCCCCTGGATAGCCTTCAAGGTCTTGGCTGCCGGCGCCATCGCAGCCAAGGCCGGACTCAATTATGCTTTTGCCGGAGGGGCGGACTTTGTCTGTCTGGGCATGTTTGACTTTCAAGTAGAGGAGGACGTGGAACTCACCCTAAAGGCCATCGCCAGATCAAAGAACCGTAAACGTCCGTGGATAGCGTGAGCACGAAGATTAAGAGCCTATCCGAATAATTATTGGTTATCATTTGCCATTCACTACATTCTGGGGCCTTCCATCAAGAAAGGTAGCGATATTCTGCACACTCACTTGAAGCAGTCTTTTTCGTGCCGCCCGTGTAGCCCAAGCGATGTGAGGCGTGATGTAGCAATTCTTGGCCTTCAGAAGTGGATTGTCCGGAACAGGCGGTTCAGTCACAACGACATCCAAGCCGGCTCCCGCAATCTTCCCGTCGTTGAGTGCTTCGGCCAGGGCCTGCTCGTCGATCAGCGGGCCTCGGCTGGTGTTGATCAAAAAGGCGGTGGGTTTCATCAAGGCCAGGCGTTCCTTGTTCACGAGACAGTCGGTCTGAGGCGTCAGTGGGCAGTGCAGGCTCACCACGTCGGCGCGCCGAAAGATATCATCCAGCTCCATCATCTTACATCCTTCAGGCAAGGGCGACGGCGTCGTCACGTCATAGGCGATGACCTTCATACCAAAGGCTCGGGCCAACCTTGCCACGGCACGGCCAATTCGTCCAAGTCCGATGATCCCCATAGTCAGTCCTTGCAGCTCGATCAGCGGGGTATCCCAATAGCAGAAGTCCGGGCACGCGCTCCAACGTCCGGCCCTTACGGTCTCGGCATGGTGGGCGACGTGCTGGCTCAGATTAAGAAGGTGAGCGAAGACCATTTGTGCCACCGATTCTGTCCCGTATGTGGGGACATTGGCGACCGGGATGCCTCGTTTTCGCGCGGCCTCCACATCCACAATGTTGTACCCTGTCGCCAGCACACCTATATATTGAAGTTGCTCAAGGCGCCCAATGATGTCTGCGGACAGCACAGTCTTGTTGGTCAGGACAATTTCAGCGCCGTTAGCCCGTTCAACCGTCAGCTCAGCAGGCGTCCGGTCATAAACCGTACACCGACCAAGGGTCTCCAGGTCCTTCCAAGTAAGGTCTCCGGGGTTAAGTGTGTAGCCATCCAGGACAACGATTTTCATCGGCCATTTTTCCTAAATACATCAAGGTGTAGGCAATCAGTCAAGACAGTCAGTCAACTTCCTATTTGATCGTCATAGTCACTTTGCCTAATGGTCCACAGTCGCCTGCGTAGTCACCTTTTATTCCCTCGCCCTTGACCTTGTAGGCGGGCGCCGCGGTGCCGCTGACAATCACTGTGCCGGGTTCCAAGGTGCCGCCAAGCTTGACGATATGATTGGCGCACCAGAGCAGTGAGTTCCACGGGCTGCCCATCACATTGGTGGCTGGGCTATTGGTGATTGTCTCTGCGCTTCTGGCCAGTATCAGGTTCACGGCATCCACATCGACTTTGCTCGGATCCATAGCTGGGCCGAGCACAAAGAAATGTGCTCCAACGCCACTGGCGATCATGTCTTGCGGTGTAGGTTTTGTATCGCCCTTGACGAACCGGTAGTCACCGATATCAAAGGCCGTGTGCACCCACTTAACGTAATCCTTAATCTCCGCCACGTCTTTTATCGATCGGTCAATGCGCTTGCCAATCGTAAAGGCCACCTCCGTCTCCAGCGTAATTTCCATAAACGCGCCGGCTGGCAGTGTCGAGCCATTTGGCAGCCGCTGCAGCCGGAAAAACGGACCACTCGCTGGCTCATCCACACCAAACTGCTCTTGAGCCGCCTTACTCGCAAAGGCAACCTTGTAACCGACGATGGGTCCCAGCTTCCTGCTCAATGCCCTCGCCAGAGCAAGTTGGATCTGATAGGCCTCGTCGATAGAGAAGCTGCCATGGGTCTTTGTCAAGTATTGAAGCTGCGTCTGGCTCGCGCGTGCGGCAACCATCTCCTTGACCATAGCACGGACTTTTGCACTGCTCTTACGGCGGGCCGGCTTGGCCGCCGCCTGCGGGATGATGCTCAGAACAACCAAAGCAATGATCATTGATAGGCCTGCCCTTGTTCGTCTCATTGTGAAACCTCCAAAAAACAACATCTCTTCAGTCCTCTAAATGCCTCTCGGCAAAGTCCATGTATCGTTCCCAGTCGTAGTTGGTGACATCGTGCCTGCCCGGGCGGATGTGGTAGGCGATGGTGCCCATGGCGGGTTGGCTAAGGCCCGGCATCTCGTCGGCGGGCAGCCCGTCGGTGCCGAGCAACCTGTAGACCGAATCCGCACCTTTGGCCGAGAGAAACTCTCCGCGTGGATCTGCCCATCTGTCCTGCTCTGCGCTGGCTACGTATACCGGCCTTGGTGCTATCAGCGCGATAAGCATGTGCTGGTCCACGGGGAGTTGGTCTTCGTTGTCATTGTATTTCTTGAAATTGTCGCAGAACCAGTGGGGGAATGAGGTGTTGATGCGTTTGACGGTCTCTCCAAAGCGCCGGCGAGACAGGGCAGCGCCACCGCAGCCGGAGTTGTTGGAGATGACCAGGGCAAAACGTTCGTCTTGGGCTCCTGCCCAGAGGGCCGTCTTGCCAAGCCTCGAATGGCCCATTACCGCAACGCGCTTGTGATCGATATCGCTGTCGGTCTCGAAGCAATCCAGAGCCCGGCTGAGCCCCCACGCCCATGCAGCAATAGAGCCCCACTCGTCGTCGGCAGGCTCGGATTGACCTTTTTTGTAGAATAGAGGATGCACCCCGTTCTTGAACCCATCGTGGAAATCGGGATCTATGTCACCATAGTAGATTGTGGCCAGAGCGTATCCACGCTCGACGATGCGCTCGATGGGCCAGCGGCGGGCGCTCTTGCCGCGAGAGGCCTCGGTTGCGCGATTGTCAACGATGCCGTATTCTTTTCTGTTTCGCATCCATTGTTTAGACAGAGTGATACCGGGGTCCGGGTGGACGGCGTGATTGCCGGAGAAGTTCAGGCCGACAAATGTTGGAACAGGTCTTGGCCTGTTGTTGGGAAGATAGATGAGGATAGTCATGTTGGGGTCCCGCTTTCGCCCTGTGAAGTAAACAACGACCTCCTTGCGCGTGGCTTTACCGTTAAGGGCTTCTTTATCAACTAAAGTTGTCACAGAGGTCATCGCCTTCGGCCTGCCCGGCGATCTGCCGTAGACATGCTCCCGGAACAAGTTGAGGATTTCCGGACGACGCTTTTGGCTCCATGTCTTGGCGTCTTCTACCTTCGTCCCATCGCGGAGCACCAGCGGGTTGGGCAGCGTGTACTTCGGCACCTTGGACTTGTCGTAGTTTGTTTGTTGCGCATTAGCGTTCGGTACACATGCAGCTGTCAATCCGATTATTATCGTCCACCGGATCTGATTTATACTTATTACCATGTCGGTATCTCCTTTCATGTAGTTTGATATGAGTTCTGCAAAATTGCAGGTTAGGCATATATTATTTAAGTCCGCTGTCGGCGGATTGATTTTCTTAAATAATCGCTTAACTATTTACTAAAGAACAGCTTACTGTTTAACAAGAAAAAATCAAAAAACGCTTTTTTCTTGTCAAAGTATGCCTAACCTGCAATTTTGCAGAAGCCTTGTAGTTTGATCTGAGTCAACACTCCTTTGTTATCCCTGGCTGGGGGGCTGGATAGATGCCGTCGGGACCCTCGTGGATTGGGGCGGGCGTCTCAAAGGTCATGTTGTCGATGTCTTTGACGAACTGGAAGTCGGAGTTCAATGCCTGGTCCCAAGTGATGTACTGGCCGGTGTGGGTCGCCATACGTCCCATCAACGCGGCCACGTCCGCCTCGCCTGCCCGCCGGGCCTCGTTGTGTGGCTTATCCTGCCGGATAGAATCCAGAAGCACCTGCCATTCGGCGTGATATGGATTCGGATCGGCTCGGCCAAACTCCCAAACAAGGTTTTCCGGTACCATGTCATGGCCCTTATAGATTTTCGGCTTGGGCTGACCCAGGGTCGCCATGATGACAGCCGAGCCCTTTGAGCCGTGGGCGTAGTCGGAGTAGGTATTCCAGCAGCCGTTCATGTGTCGCGAGAAGGCAAACAGCTTCGTGCCGTCTGCGAAAGTGTATTCGACCGTGTAGTGGTCGAATTGGCTGCCCGCCTCCTTGTAGCATCGGCCGCCGAAACCCTGGGCCGAGACCGGCCAGGCCCCCTTGGCCCAGCAGGCCACATCGATGTTGTGGCAGTGCCAGTCGATGAAGAACCCGGACGACACCCAGGTGAAGCTGTTTGGATGCCGGAGCTGGAACACCAGCTCATTGACGTTTTTCGGTCGGCGTGGGCAGTGGACCGGCCCGTGCACCCGGTATATCCGCAGCGTGTGCACATCACCGATGGCACCGTCGTGAATCCGCCGGATTATTTCTTGCCGCGCCGCCGAGTGCCGCCACATGAACCCGACGCCGACCTTCAGATTCTTGCGCTCGGAGGCCTCGGCAGCCTTGAGCCAGCGGCGGACGGCGGGCGCGTCCGTCGCGAACGATTTCTCCGCGAAGACGTTTACGCCTTTTTTGACGGCGTACTCGAATTGGAGCGGACGAAAGGCTGCATGAGTAGTCAGCAGCACGACGTCGCCCGGCTCCAGGCAATCGATTGCCTTCTTACAGGCGTCGAAGCCGACAAATTGGCGTTCCGGCGGCACATTCACCTTGTCCGGAAAACCTTTCTTGAGGTTATTGAAGCTACCCTTCAGACGTTGTTCGAACAGATCGGCCATGGCGTAGAGCTTCACCGGGCCGCCGGTCGTCGAGAAGGCATCGGCGACCGCGCCGGTACCACGACCTCCGCAGCCCACCAATGCCAGCTTAATCGTCGAGTTTTCCGCGGCGTGGCATCGGGGCAAGGCCATACCCACCAAGGCCGAGGTAGCAGCCAGATGTCCTGAGAACCTTAAAAAATCCCGGCGCGATCTCGAGCCAGTCGAAGCGTCAGTATCTAATGCACTCATCGCAGACTCCTATTTATAGTTGACTCAATGAATTCTGCAAAATTGCAGGTTAGGCATATATTATTTAAGAAAATCTGTTTTTTGATTTTCTTAAATAATCGCTTAACTATTTGTTAAAGAACAACTTGCCGTTTAACAAGAAAAAAACCAAAAAACGTTTTTTTCTTGTCAAAGTATGCCTAACCTGCAATTTTGCAGAAGCTTTAGTTGACTCACGTTCGCTATCTAAGAGTGGGCCCGGTAGGATTCGAACCTACGACCAATGGATTATGAGTCCACTGCTCTGCCGCTGAGCTACGGGCCCATACTACACTCTATTAAAGCTCTTATGCAGTTCTCTAAAAATTGCCTTCTTCTCGAATACGACCATTACTACAACCGGACTATTGTATAAGATTCGAGTATGTTGCTGGCTCACTTAGGTTGTAGTTAAGGACATCAGCCATGGCAAAATCTAAATCCAAAGGCAAAACTCCTTCTGACAAATTCTCGCTCAGTCTACATCCTACTGGCCAATATTGCAAGAAGATTAGGGGCAAGCTCGTCGCCTAATACACCGCACTTGCATGAAAAAAATGGACTGGTTTTGCTGAGGGTGGTCAGGGGACAGTCCACCCACCATCCAGCTAAAGTAAGCAAGAAAACCGAAAGTCACAGCTCCCGGTCTGATGTGCATCAGAATACAAAGTGTACGAGGACCAAATTGGCTGGCTCTCCAGTTATCGCCTAAACAGAAGGTACTTACCTGTTTTCACCTACAAGCTCGCAAGCATGAAAAAAACCCGCAAGCCAGTTAAGCTCCGAGTCCCCACAATCTCCACGAGTCAGGTCGTGTACGCAGCCAAGAACATCTCGCTCGATTTCTTCTCTGAGAGTCGGGCTAAGATTGATATGCTCGAGGCTCCAGACCTTCCACATAATAGCGATGCAGAGCTTTGCTTTTACATCAAGCCCATTGAATACGGCTTTAAGCCGCTCCTGGGTTGACGTAGACTCGATTGTTTGTGTGAATTCTTCCATAACATCTTCCTTTCCTTAATTTCTGCCAATATTTTGGATCACCCGGCTTCTATACAGTACCGGCCTTAGTCAGGTTACCCTATACGGTGAGATCTCACAGCACTGTTCTTATCGCAGTATCCGAAGGAAACCTCCATTTTATCGGACAGATCCGTTTTGGTTCTTTATGACGCTTCACGTTTGTCCTGCCATTAGCCAGCTCTCCGGAGCCTTGAGGTTGCGAACTACATTCCTCTGCCCGCCCTTGGTGGGAGATGGATTGGCTGGAGCCTTTTCTTCCGATAATATTCGGCCTAACGGCCTCCATAACTTTAGATTTTATATGAGTTTTGCAAAATTGCAGGTTAGGCATATATTATTTAAGTCCGCCG
>DAOWID010000163.1 GCA_030641115.1 Planctomycetota bacterium
CAACGCCCAATTTGGAAGAAGCCGAAGGTCTTTAGCCTCAGGTGAAGAGGCTGATTTTCTTGCAAGAATAAAAAAGGCCGGGGCGGTCGTGGTTTACGAGCCGGAGGCAGTTGTTGGCCACATAGTCCCTTTCGAGCGCATAACCAAAACCTGGCTTCTGCGGCGAAGTTATGTGGGCGGAGTAAATTCAAAACAACTCCAAATCGTAGGTGGAGGAATTCCCCAGCTTGGCGAATCTTTGATGCACAGCGTACGATGCTGCGGCAGTGTCGCCCGAACTATGCTCTTGAACTACACAACATCTGCTGATTTGTTTGAAAGAGAAATTGATGCTACGGCAAGCTTGGGCGCTCTCGCGGAAACTGTCAAACATGCTATGTATAGAGCTTTGAGGAGGATGCGCTCTGCGTAGAAAAACAAAGAGCCAAAGCGGATCTCCGGCTGTTTCAGTCATTATTCCTACTTACAACCGTGCCAACCTCGTGACGAAGGCTATTGACAGCATATTGGCTCAGAGCTATACCGATTACGAAATAATTGTGGTGGACGATGGTTCCACGGATGACACCCGTGAGCTTCTCCGACCTTACATGTCGCATATCCGCTGCACATTCCAAAAAAATGCCGGCGTCAGTGCTGCGAGGAACCGGGGCATTCTGGAGGCAAAGGGTGAATGGATCGCCTTTTTGGACTCGGACGATGAATGGTTGCCTGGGAAATTATCCGTACAGATGGGTTATGTTGCCGAGAACGCAGAGATCTGCCTGCACACGACGAACGCAACCATATACAGGGAACATATAGGAAAGGAAGTCAATCTTTTTGACCTCACAGGTTTTTCAAAAAAGCTGAGCCAGATATCGTCAACTATCGAAAGGCCTTTAACATATCAAGTAGAGTATGGTGTTGCTTGCTCTCAGTGTGCTCTCATACGGCGCAAGACGCTGTTTGATGTTGACCTTTTTGACACTCAACTGACAATCTACGAGGACCAGGATTTGATGTGCCGTTTGGCTCTGGAGGGCATCTGGGCAGTATCCAGGCGCGAATTGGCGCGTGTTAAAAGACACGATGAGTCATGTGACAGCCTGTCAAAGCAGCGTGTGCGTAATCCGATTGGCAGTTACGAGTCTCTCGTATACTTATACCACAAGCTGAGCCACAACAGCAAGCTTCAAAATGGCGAAAAGCACGTAGTTGCCAGGAGACTATGTCAATGCAAGGCCGCTTTGGGAACAGAGCTGATGAAAAGAAAGGAGAAATTAAAGGCTCGCCAGTTATTCCAAGAAGCACTGGCATATAACCGCTCATTGAAGTCACTATCAAGGTACGTGCTTTCTTTCCTGCCATCTGACATGGCAGCAGGAATTGTGAGCAACTGGCATAGGCTGCGCTGGAGGTAGAGCGTCCCGACAACGTGTGACAGCAAATCGAACTAACGACCACTTGATGAAAATCGTGTTTATACTTCCGGGAAGGGGGTGCTCCGGCGGAGTGCGGTGCACAGCAATTGCCGCTAATCAGCTACTCGCCAGGGGACACAAAGTAAGAATCTTGTACCACAAGACGCCGCCAACCGCGAAAACGCTAATAAGGGAAGCAGCAAAAAAGTTACTCTACAAGGAACGGTACGACTGGCTTGGGACATTCGGCGGCGAAACTTCAGGACACCGTGACATCACCAAATGTGAATTTGATCCCGGTGAGATAATTGTCGGCGTGGGAATGTGGTGCTCTGCCCAACTGGCAAAGCTCGATGCCGTAACCAATCCTAAGCTGCAATACCTCCACGGGCTTACTCCCTGGATGCCTGCGGTGATGAACGAAGCGCTTTCTCTGCCAATACCCAAGGTGGCCGTAAGTTCTAATGTGCCCCGGCAAGTAAGGCTGCACGGGGCAGGCACCGTTCAAGCCGTAATTCCTAATGGAATTGACCAGACTGAGTATTATCCGAGCGTAGATGAGCACTACCGGGATGGACTCGGGACCGTATACTCGTCTCATCCTGCAAAGGACCCAGAGACAATCTTGAAGATATTGGTGAACTTAAAAGACGAACTGCCTGACGTACCCCGCTACGTTTTTGGAACTGCCCGACGGCCTAAGAGAATACAGAGAGCGGACTATATGCGTTATCCTTCTGTGAGCCAGGCAAGACGAAGATACTCCCGCAGTAAGGTCTGGATTCTTGCAAGTCGTTCGGAAGGCTTTCCCGGCCCCGTACTTGAGGCCATGGCTTGCGGCTGCGCAGTTGTGGCAACAGAGTGTGGAGGAATACCGGATATCATAAGTGATGGTGAAAACGGCCTTCTGGCCGAGACCGAAAACGTCGAGCAGATAGTCGCTAAAGTCAAGCTCTTGCTCAACAATTCTAAGTTGCGTCAGAAATTGGTCAGGAACTCACAAGAAACAGTCAGGAGGTTCACCTGGGAGAGTTCCGTTGACAAATTAGAGAATGTTTTGAAGTCAATTAATAACAACAAAGTGAAAGTATGTCTCCTCGGAGCATCATTCGATACGGGCAACCTTGGCGTTTCGGCACTCACAGCCAGCATGATACGGTGCGTCAGCCAGCAGTGGCCTGGCGCTGACATCGTATTGTTGAACTACGGTCAATCGAACGGCCGGCACGATGTCAAGATAGCGGCCAGAACCGTACGTGTCCGGCTGTTGAATATGCGTTTTTCCAAGAGGGTACTGCAAAGAAACCATATTGCCCGGTTATTGGTGACCGCGCTTTTGCTGCGGTTGATGCCAAATAGTCACGCAAAGGCAAGAATCATACGGAGAAGTCCACACTTGGAGGCCATCGCGAAGGCTGATGTTATCGCGGGAATAAGTGCCGGCGACAGCTTTAGCGACCTTTACGGAATAAAGAGGCTAATGTACGTTACTCTTCCGCTATTGCTCGTTGTTTTCCTCGGCAAACCTCTGGTCTTATTACCACAGACATACGGCCCATTTAACTCACTGTTATCCAAGCAAATCGCGCGTTTTCTCCTGAGTCGTGCGACCACAGTGTATTCTCGCGACAAGGCCAGCATTAAGGATATCCACAATCTTCTCGGTAAGGCACGATCAAATGGGAACCTTTTGTTCTCTCCGGATTTGGCATTTGCGCTGGAACCTTACAAACCTAAGGTTATTGACGTAGGTCCACTGCTAACTGCGAAAACCTCCGAGTCCATTACTGTCGGCTTGAACATCAGCGGCCTTCTATATAGTGGCGGCTACACTGGCAACAACATGTTCGCCCTGAAGGCTGACTACAAACAAGTGCTGTACACAATTATTGATGAGCTTATGCACAATGACCGGGTTCTTCTTCTATTGGTGCCGCATGTGGTTGGCCCTGATCAGAATCTGGAGAGTGACAAAGCTGCGTGTTCAAGAGTATACAAGCAGGCAATCCAGAAGTACCCAAACAGAATATTTCTCGCAAGAGGTACGTATGATCAAAGCGAGATAAAGTATGTCATAAGCTTGTGCGATTTCTTCATAGGTTCGCGGATGCACGCTTGCATCGCAGCCCTTTCGCAGTCTATCCCAGCCGTTGGCCTTGCTTACAGTAAGAAATTTCGAGGCGTATTTGAAACGGTAGGCGCCGGCGACCTCGTGGTGGACATGCGTCATGCTGAAACTGAAGAAATACTAACTGCCATTACTAATGCTTTTGAACGGCGTGAAATAAGCGCGCGGCATCTAAAGGCCGTCATCCCCAAGGTGCAACAGCAAGTCCTGAACATATTTGAAGGCGTTCTGTGACACAGACATACACTGAAAATGTCGAGCAGGTTGTTAGCTGGCAGCTTTGTGTGGGCTGCGGAGCCTGTGTTTATGCCTGCCCGGCGGATGCTATCCGGTTGGTCGATTTGGCGAATCAAGGTCTGCGACCAACCGTGGACTCAAGCCGATGCCAAAAATGTGGTAGCTGCGTTAGAGTCTGTCCTGGGATTGAAGTGTCTCACCAGCCCTTCAACAGCGAAACAATCCCTGAACTGCGTGAGGCCTGGGGACCCATTTTAGCGATATGGGAAGGGTACGCGACGGACCCTGAAATACGCCTTCGCGGTTCCTCAGGTGGTGTGGTAACGGCACTTTCTCTATTCTGTTTGGACAAGGAAAAAGCCTCAGGTGTGCTTCATATAGGAGCTGACCCGGAAATCCCCTGGCAAAATGCACCGGCTTTTAGCAAGACAAGACAGGAACTTTTGGCTTTTAGTGGTTCACGGTATTCTCCGGCCGCACCCTGCGCAAAACTTGATTGGATTGAACAAGCTGAATGTAAGTGCGTTTTCATTGGCAAGCCATGCGACGTTACTGCACTTCGCAAGGCACAGTTGAGCAACCCGGCACTTGCCTCAAAAGTGGGACTGGTGATCTCCCTTTTTTGTGCCGGAACTCCTTCTACTGAAGGCACGAGAGTGCTCTTGGGTGCGCTTGCGGTAGAGCCTGATGATGTTGCGGAACTCAGATACCGTGGCTACGGCTGGCCTGGCAGGACCACAGTAACACTCAAAGGAACCAACAGTGAGCAGCGTAGCATGAGCTACGAAAAGGCCTGGGGCGATATCCTCTGCAAATACGGACAGCGAAGATGTCGTCTCTGCCCGGACGGGACAGGTGAATTCGCAGATATTTCCTGCGGTGACTCATGGTACAGAGAATCCGGACCTTCAGAATTAGGTTGGTCCCTTATACTGGCCAGGACGGAGAGAGGCAAACATATCCTGCAAAAAGCAGTACAAGATGGCTATGTGACATTGTCCCGAGTTAAACCCAGCGTCTTGCCACAGTCGCAGAAGTCTCTGCTCGAGAAAAGACGCAAGCTCTGGGGTCGCCTATTGGGACTGCGAATGCTGGCAATGCCAAGACCTCAGTTTGCAGGTTTTTCTTTGCTGCCTAACTGGCGCACTTTACCAA
>DAOWID010000119.1 GCA_030641115.1 Planctomycetota bacterium
ATCGCCGAGCTTCTTGACTTCGCTGCTCCACTTCTTTGTCTCTTTGTCTTCCTTCTGTTTCTTCTTAGTTTCCTTAGTTTCCTTAGTTCCCTTCGATTCCTTCAATTCCTTCAATTCCTTCGAATCCTTCGAATCCTTCTTTTGCTCAGCTTCTTTCGATTCTTTGGCTTCCTTGGATTCTTTGGCTTCTTTCGATTCCTCAGCGTCTTTAGTATCCACAGTTTCCTTCGCTTGTTCTTCTGCCATTTCTATTGACTCCTATTGTTCGATGCCTGCTGGTAGCCGAAACTACGCCGTTTCGTTTGACCCATTGCAGGGACAGCCGTTCAGGCAATTACACTTCGTAACCCAGATCGGAATCTCCAAACATGACTCCGGCCTATCAGGACCCACCAATTCTCCCACGCCCTTTGCGGTGATTGAGATCCCCTTATGCTGCTTGTTTTTCAGCCCTTTCCACAACGGCCTTTATGCAACCCGCGATAACGCCGGCGGGCGCGCTAAAGGTAGCGGTTAATCTTGCCGCGGGTGACTGTGCCAGCGCGGCAATCGCGCCCTGCAACTCTGGACGTGTTGGCATCTTTGAAAGTGCCTCCGCCGCCGGCGGGTCCAAGGCCGAGCCATCCAGGAAGGCGCCTTTGATCTCTATCGCTGGAACCTTCTTGCTCCACTCAGCCAGCTCTTTGGCAACATCAACGACAGTGTCACCACCATAGGCAATGGCGCAGGGACCGCTGAACAAAGCCACCGCTGCTTCCATCTGGCGGTTGCGCAGGGCCTTTCTGAACAGCGAATTCCTCACCACCAACAATCTGATACCCTTTTCTTTAAGCCCGCCGCGCATTAAGTTATTGTCAACACCACCGACACCTCTTGTGCTGACAACCAAAAAATCGCTGATGCCTTCATCCTCAATTGTCTTTTCAAGTTCTGCTTGCAGTAATTCTTTTACATACTTGCTCATCTTCCCGCCTATCAAATACTAACTGCTATAGCAGGACTCATTGTCCCAGATATACACATTTTTTTGATGTACGTACCTTTTGCCGCTGCTGGTTTAATCTTCTTTATATGTGAGACAAATGCCTCAATGTTGCCTATTAGTTTTTCGTCCTCGAAGCTTTGCTTGCCGACTACTGCGTGAATGTTGCCGCCCGCATCGTTTCTGAACTCCACTTTGCCGGCGGCGAATTCGGCTACTGCGGTCGCTACATCGGCTGTTACTGTCCCGTTTTTTGGCGAAGGCATCTTTCCTTGCGGACCGAGCAGGCGACCGAGCTTACCTACCTTACTCATGACTTTTGGTGAAGCGATGGCCACGTCAAAATCGAGCCAGCCATCCGAAATCTTTTTTATCAGGTCGTCGCAGCCGGCCTCAACGGCACCAGCGCTCTTGGCCGGCTCAATGTCCGCATCCTCACAGAAAGCGATAACTCTTTTCTGCTTTCCTATTCCGTGAGGCAGAGATATTGAGCCGCGGACCAATTGGTCGGCCTGCTTCGGATCAATGCCCAATTGCAGCACACATTCGACGCTCTGGTCAAATTTCACCGACTTAAAAGACCTGATTTTTTCGACCGCTTCGGATAAGCCAACTGGCTCCTTGCTCAATTCTTGCGATTCTTTCTTATATCTTTTACTTCTGCGTCTCATGTCTCGGATCTTTTGTGTTGTATTGCGTACCGTCTTTTCAACAATCGCTAATCAACTATTTCTATGCCCATACTTCTTGCGGTGCCCCTGATAATCTTTTCAGCATTTTCGATGTCATACGCGTTCAAATCTTTGAATTTTGTCTCAGCAATTTTGCGCACTTGTTCAGCGGTAACCTGTCCGGCCGTCTCTCTGTTTGGGACACCACTTCCCTTCGCGATTTCGGCCGTCTGTTTCAGCAACACCGCCGCCGGAGGACTTTTGACCTCAAACGTGAAACTCTTGTCCATAAAAACAGTTATCACAACCGGCACGATTGTTCCGTTGAGCTCTTTTGTTTGCTCATTGAACTGCGAAACGAACTGACCGATATTAACACCGTTTTGGCCCAACGCGGGTCCTACTGGCGGGGCCGGTGTTGCCTGCCCGCCCGGCGCCTGCAGTTTAATCTTCACTGCTACTTGTTTGGCCATTATTTACCTTTAATTTTGGTGCGTACTATGAGACCGCAATTCGCAGCGGAATCATATTTTTTCAATCTGCCAATACTCTATATCCAGCGGTGTGCTTCGGCCAAATATCGTTACAATTACTTGCACGATGCCGCGCTCAGCGTCTATCGAATCGACTGCGCCCTCAAAATTCTCAAAAGCGCCTTCTCGAATTTTTATCTGATCACCTTTCTTAAATTCGACTTTGATACTTGGTGCCTGCTCAGGCTTTTCTGCCTCTAACAGCATCTTTGCCACATCCGTGTCGCGCATCGGCGTGGGGACCCCCTCTGTGCCGATAAAATCTCCAACGCCTGGAGTTGCCTTAATCATAAACCAGGCCTTTTCGGGTACTCGGCCATCCTCGGTCGGCTCCATCTCCATAAAAACGTAGCCAGGGTACAGTTTCCGCTTATATACCGTTTGCCTGCCCCCACGGATTCGCTTGAGCTGCTCAATAGGAACTTCGACCCTGCCGATGATATCAGTTAGGCCCTCCTTGTCCACCTTCTGCGCAAGAGCGTCTTGGACCTGCATCTCCTTGTTAGCCGCGACTCGTAAAACGTACCACTGCATGTTGACGCCTATAACCTAAACACAACAGCCCTCGAGCATTCGCAGTACAGAACGTACACAGATTTCAATCCCCACAGGCTGGCCCTAATTTCGTCTGCACTTTGCGTTTTTCGCTCTCCCAGATTTATCCCTGATTACTCCACTGACTTTCTTCAATAGGCTTAGCTCAAGAGCCACTTAAAGATCAATTGAAACGTCATGTCCGTGACTCCAAGAAGCACAGCCATAATGAACACAACCATAATTACGATAAATGTAGAAACCGCTATTTCCTTTCTGCTCGACCAGCTTACCTTTTTCATTTCACCTTCTGCGGCAATCATGAAATTTGCAAGTGAAGGTCTGTTCACCAGCCAAAAAATCAAAAGGCTCAACGCGACAAACAAGCCGGCAGGCACCATGGTTTTGACCCATAAGCCCAGATCTGTAGCCTGCAAGACCTGGTAAAGCCGCCGACAGCCTAATCCCGTAATTATCGCAAATGCAAAAGCACTGCAGATCCGCGTGTAGAAACCTTGGCCCCGTTTATAAATTCCCAGTCCCATATTAAGCTCGTGTTTTCTGAACCGAAGTTCGCTTCACACCTCACAAACACACTTCAAAGCAGGCCAGGAGGGAATCGAACCCCCAACCTTCGGTTTTGGAGACCGATGCTCTGCCAAATTGAGCTACTGGCCTATCTATTTACGCCGTATTTTATGAACAGTGTGTTTGCGCTCCTTTCGGCAAAACTTCTTGAGTTTCAATTTCGGCACACCTTCAGCGAAACTAATATTCGTACGATAGTTCCTGCTACTGCACTCGGTACACTCAAGCCAGACATATTCCCTCTTGCTCTTCTTTGCCATAAAACCTATCCCACCAAGTAGACCCGTCTACTTGAGGTGCGTCTCCTTAACCACGGATACCCACGGGATACACTCCACTGGTGCAAGCCCCTTCGCTCTTAACACTCGTAGAGTTCAACGGATATTCTAAGGTGTCTATTCAAGGACCTTCGTTACTACACCAGCCCCCACTGTTCGCCCGCCTTCACGAATAGCAAAGCGAAGCCCTTCCTCCATAGCGATTGGGGAAATAATCTCCACCTCCATTGCTATATTATCGCCCGGCATACACATCTCTGCGCTCTTACCTTCTCGGCTCATCAACCCCAGAACCGAGCCGGTAACATCAGTCGTTCTGAAATAAAACTGTGGCTTGTAGCCCGCAAAGAACGGCGTATGACGACCACCTTCTTCCTTGGTCAGAACATAAACCTCAGCTTGAAACTTGGTGTGCGGAGTAATACTGCCAGGTGCCGCGACGACCTGTCCTCTCTGCAAATCTTTCTTTTCCACGCCGCGCAAAAGCACGCCTATGTTATCGCCGGCCTGGCCGTCATCAAGCGTCTTGTTGAACATCTCGACACCGGTAACAACGGTCTTGCGTGTCTCCTTTGCAAGCCCAACGACCTCAATTTCCTCGCCGACGCGGATTTTGCCACGCTCAACACGGCCTGTGCCGACCGTACCCCGGCCCTTAATGCTGAAAACGTCTTCGACCGGCATAAGAAACGGCTTGTCAACATCACGCTCAGGAAGCGGAAAGTAGTCGTCCACCGCCTCCATCAGTTCGTCAACGCACTTGCAGGCCTCGTCATCTTTACCTTCGCTTTCCATCGCTGCCAACGCCGAACCTTTAATAATAGGAATGTCATCGCCGGGGAATTCATATTTGTTCAGCAGTTCTCTAATCTCCAATTCGACCAATTCGAGCAGTTCAGGGTCATCGACCTGATCCACCTTGTTCAGAAAAACCACTATCTTTGGCACATTAACCTGGCGCGCAAGCAGAATGTGCTCGCGAGTCTGGGGCATGGGGCCGTCACCGGCAGCGACGACCAAAACGGCTCCATCCATTTGTGCTGCGCCGGTAATCATATTCTTGATATAGTCAGCGTGTCCCGGACAGTCCACGTGCGCATAGTGACGCTTATCCGTCTCATACTCAACATGCGCCGTGTTGATAGTAACGCCGCGCTCTTTTTCTTCCGGGGCATTGTCAATATCGTCAAACTTCTTGATGTTACCGCCGCCCCTTGTATGGGCCAGCCGCATTGTGATTGCAGCCGTCAGCGTTGTCTTGCCGTGGTCAATATGACCAATCGTTCCAATATTGATATGTGGTTTTGTCCGCTCAAATACCGCCTTAGCCATTTTAATATAAACCTCCAATGTGCCAGGTTAGCATTTACCTACTTGCCTGAAACTGCATCCATACCTCTTATGATCAACTCACAACCGAGACCAGTGATACATTCACTAGCTGCCCCGGCTTGACTTGCTTACACTTAGCTGCTGATGGGACTCGGACCCATGACCTCGTCCTTACCAAGGACGCGCTCTACCAACTGAGCTACAGCAGCAATACCCCAGCCACCATTCGCCGCAGTGGTGACTTGAGCGACAGCGATCGCCTCTACGTATCACCCAAACTCAAGGACGCAAATCCAACCTTTACTTCCTCTCTCTACAAGGCAAGCACAGGAAATCGCCAATTACACAGACTTACTATTTTATATAAACCCCGAAGTTTACAGCAATAATCACAAGGGGACAAGAGCAAAAACGGAAAAAATGTTGAAAAAGTTGAAAAAAACAAAAGATTTTTGTATCCTTCTGCTTTTTTGCACGACGCTCCTGAGAATTGCCCCCCACCAACCGAGCTGTGGGACTGGCTGCTCCGATAACAACCCAAGAACCCTGCTTAGCTGCCGGTTTCTTTCCGCTCTTCTGAGTCTTTGGCCATGCCAACCTCGTCAGCCCATTTTTCCAACTGTTTCCTCCACATAACTCTGATCTCGGGCTTTCCCGTTTCGATCTGCGAGAGTGCATCTAACACCGCACGAGTGTCAGCCCCAGGAGGCGGTTTCCTCAGATAATCATCAATTACGCTCACAACGGCACTGTTGGGATCCAAGTCTTTTTCCAGTAAGCAATTAGCGACCAAATCTGTTGCAGACTTCACATTTGGCCATCTTAAAAATGCATCCAGCAAATCCGGTACAATCGCCTCTTTCTCCTCGACGGTCTGGGCAGCTTCATGCAATAACCCAAAATACTCTGCCGCCTGTTCATGCTGGCCGCTTTTGTTGTAAAGCCTAGCCAGCTTCGCTCTGATATTGTTGACCATTCTTGGTTTACCTTCGGCAGCGAGCTTCGGCTCCGCTATTTCAAGAAAAGATATCCTTTGCCCGTCGGAGAATTTGCTTTGGGTGCTTTCTGAGTCGAATTTGGCCAGCCACTCGTTCATGACAGCCGCTCCAGAACGCTCAAATATTTTCAGCATCGCCTGCCAGGCTTGCTCACTTTCGCCCGTTGTTCCAATCTTTTCTGCCAGCAAAACCAAATCGTCTTGTCCACCCACTTCGCCGGCAAGGTCTATTAGCTTCCTTCTTATTGTATCACGGCGGTCGTTGAAAAAGTCTCTTCTTAATTTCTGTAGTGCACCCGCCTTGTCAATATAGATAAGCCCGTCTACCGCTGCCTGCCGGACAAGATCTTTATCGTCCTTCAACGCTTCGTCGAACAAAAGCCTAAAACGTTTTACTGCTTGAGCCCTGCAAACGCTCCTCTCTGCACACAATCCAGCCATTGCGCTGAGCAGATCGGCCCGCAGAGTCCCGTCGGCCTCATTCTGCTGCTGCTTGTATCTTTCCGCAAGCAGACCAAGGTATCTGTCAACCTCGTCGGATGTTAATCCATCCTGCTCCAGCAGTTTGCGTATTACATCAGCCCCTTTTCGTGCCTTTTTAGGCTCCTGCTGGGACAGATACTTTGCCGCCCATTTCAAGGTTTGTTTTCTCACCTCGTTGGGAACCTTGGTCCCTATACCAGGTAGAGAGGCGTAGAAACATGCTTCACCGAGCGCCACAAACAGCTCCATTCTGACCTCATCGTCTTGTTCGACCTTGAGCTGCTCCAGCAGGTGCTGCGCGGAGTTCAACTCCCCCATTAAAGACACCAAACGGGCTGTTTTAAACCGAACATCCTTGTCTTGGTCCGAAACCAAATTGACCAAAACAGGTTCGAGTTCGGCCAAGAAATCCGATTTGCTTTCTGTTCCTACCCACCGTTCACGGACTTTTTCCAGCGCCCACAGTTTCACTCTCGTTTCTGTACCACTTAAATGCTCAGCCAAAAACTTGCCTTTGGCTGCATCATCGCCAATGACGTCATATCTTTTGCCAACCTCGGACAGATAACGGTCCCGCCATTGGTCCAGTTCCATTTGCAGCTTGCGCATCTCTGCCTCCTGCTGGATCAGCCGATCCTGCAGGAACGCCCCCAGGCCCTTGCGCTCGAGTTCACTAATAATTTCCATTCGACTTTCAGCGTCTTGCCCTGTCGGTATACCCAGAGAATGCAGCGCCTTTTCGCAGGCAGCAGCTACTTGGCCTTCAGGATCATCAAGCAGTTGTATAAGTGTAATTGCTCCATGGATATCAGGGTGAAGTCTTAACGCGTATACTGCATTCAACCTGGCCGGTAGTGGGGCCTTTGCTGCTATTTCCTCAAGCCGCTCTGATATTTGCCCATACTCGAAAATCAAGGTTGCTTCAGCAGCCAATTTTGCCATATCGGAATTGCCGTTGATCAATATATCAAACAGCGGCTCGACAAAATCCTCCTTATTTTCTATTGGCTTGCGTGCTGGCCTGGTCTGAGCTAGTGCCTTGCACACAGCTATTCGTGCGGGGCTATTTTCGGTCTGCTTCAGCGCGTCCAGCAGGATTTGCCTAGCGAGTGGATTCTTGTTGAAAAGCAGTAGGTTTGCCGCATTGATACGCATCTGTTCGCTTGAGCCCTTGCTAATCAAGGCCTCTTTGTTGAGCTGCAACTGGGTGTCAATCTCCGTGGCCGCACCGGTACCATTAGCTGGCTGGGCTGGCTTGTCCTGACCTACACCCGCCCGCTGGTATCCTATCATCAACAGCAGTATTACCAGGTATGACCGTTTTGTGCTCATTTTAATGGCCTTAGGCAAAACATCGCCCGTCAGTTTGCCTATCATAATAACACCGAAACCTCGTCCAAGTCAATCGATTGTTGGCTATTTTGAACATTCACGCACCAAACTGCGAAAAGCCGGCAGAAAACAGCGACTGACGAATCCCAATCCTGAACGCTATTTGCCTTTTCAGACACAGCGTACATTACGGTCTCGGGTGGTATTTCTTGTGAATCCTGCGTAATCTTTCCTGGTCAACGTGTGTGTAAATCTGGGTAGTAGCTATATCCACGTGTCCGAGCATTTCTTGGACACTTCGCAAATCGGCTCCGCCGGTGAGTAGATGCGTTGCGAAACAGTGTCTCAGTGTGTGCACAGTCAAATTTCGGGGCATCCCTGCACGGATAGCGTATTTTTTAACTAATCTCCAGATTTCAATACGACTCAGAGGCCAGCCTGTTCGCGAAAGCAGCAGGAAATCAGAGCTTCTGCGCCTGGCTAAGCTGGGACGCAGGTTCCTAAGGTATTGCACTGTGGCCGCGATAGCAATCCTGCCAACCGGGATCACTCGCTCTCTGTTGCCCTTGCCCACACACCGCAAATAGCCGATATCAAGGTTGAAATCAGCCGTTTTCAGCCCAGCCAGCTCGCTGGCACGTATTCCGGTAGCGTATAGCAATTCGAGCATTGCTTTATCGCGCAGGTAGAAAGGTTCGTCCGGCGAAGGGGTATTTAGGAGATCGACAACCTGTTGTTTGCTGCAAATAATAGGCAGTTTCTGCCAGACCTTCGGGCTTTCAAGGATTGCCGTGAAGTCGTCGTGGACTCGGCCGGTAAGTTTCCCAAATCGCAGCAGCATTCTTATCGCGACAAGGCAGCGCTTCATCGAGCTTTCGCTCTTCTGGTCTTGAGTCAGGACGCGTAGGTAATTCCTTATAAGAGATGGATTTATCTGTTGCAGTTGGTTGGTTTCGTTCGATTTGCAGTGTCCCAGAAAGCCCTTCAAATCACGACCATAGGCCAAGATCGTATTTTTCGATAGACCCGCCTCAACAGTCAAATAGTTGAGAAAATCTTTGACGCTCTGGCCCAACCCATTGCCCGCCGCTGCTTGTTCTTCCCTTATTTCTTCATGTCTGATATTCGATATTCGATATTCAGAGCCGGATTGTGTCTGTGTTGAAGGCATTACTATCCCAATATTCTCTCCGCACTCCGCTCCTACAGTACCAATATCGGCGGTGGATGGAGGAAATCTTTAGTTACATAGGCGCGGGCCGCGAAAACGGCGAAAAATCCTATCAGCGACAGGTTTACTCACGAGGTCTGGCGGGCTGGCTCAGTATAGGGACAGCGATTGGCCCTTGAACTCAAGCCAAAGAGCGATAGAATCGGTCCCACAGAACAGATAGGCCGTTTCCCGTGACGGTCAAGATGACCCGAATATGCGGTACTATCTCGAAACGAGAGCTTCAAGTGCCCTTTGGGAATGAGAGGAACATGCTATGGATGATGTTAGACTAAATCGCCGCGAATTGCTGCGACATGCAACTGGTGGCGCGTTGGCGCTGGCAGGTTTATCCGACCTGGCAAGCGGAGCCGATCCGAAATCCGAGAGCTTGCCTCCTGTCAGAGCTATCACTCGTGGGCCTAAATTTCATTGGTTCGGCTACTACGACAAACTGCAGTTCGATTCTACCTGCCGCTATGCTCTCGGCATGGAGGTTGACTTCGAGCATCGCAGCCCCAAACCCCACGATATTATCGGAATCGGAATGGTGGATTTGAAGAACGATCCGCCGAAGGCGGACTGGATACAGTTGGGCCAGAGCCAAGCATGGTGCTGGCAACAAGGCTGTATGCTCCAATGGCGGCCAGGTTCAAAAAATGAAATTGTATGGAACGACCGACAGGCTGACCGGTTCGTTTGCCACATTCTTGATGTCCACACTCGCCAAAAGAGAACGCTGCCGCATCCCTTCTACACCGTCAGCCCCGATGGCCGTACAGCCGTCGCGCCGGATTTCAGACGAGTCAACGAGATGCGCCCCGGCTACGGTTACGCAGGCTTGCCTGACCCGTATGCAGATGAGCTGGCACCAGAAGACTCAGGCGTTCTCCGACTCGATCTTGAAACTGGCAAGCAAGACCTGATAATTTCCATCGCTGATATTGCGAAGTTCGGTCGGATTCTCGGCAATCCAATAGATGCCAAGCACTACTTTAATCATCTGCTGTTCAATACTGATGGTTCACGATTCATATTCCTGCATCGCTGGCGAGCTAAGGGCCAGCGGGGCTTCGGCACACGAATGCTCAGCGCCAAACCTGACGGCTCGGACGTCCACATCGTGGACGACCATGGCCGAACCTCACACTTTATCTGGCGAGACACTCGCCATATCCTCGCCTGGGCCCGGCATCCTTCGCACGGAAACGCCTTCTATCTCTATCCCTGCTTTCGCAGGGACAGGCTTGCACCCGCGAACGCGGGTGACGGCACAGACAAGGTCGAGGTTGTCGGCAAGGAAGTTATGACCCAAAACGGACATTGCAGCTACCTGCCAGGCAACGAGTGGATACTGAACGACACATATCCGGACAAAGAGAGAAACCAGCACGTCTACCTTTACAATGTCGCCACCGGCAGAAAGATTCCTGTCGGCCACTTCCATTCTCCTCCGGAATATAAAGGCGAATGGCGTTGTGATACCCATCCGCGTTTCAGCCCGGATGGTCGCAGCGTTGTTATTGACTCGCCGCATGGAGGCAATGGCCGGCAGATGTACCTCATCGACATCAGCAGCATTGTGAGTTGAGCACGCTGTCGGTCGTATTTTCAGCGTCTTGGCAGAGGTCTCTATAATTTATCCCCGGGAAAATCTTTGTTTCCCTGACTTAGAGCCTATCCGAATAACAGTTCAGCCTTTGTCATGCTGAGCAACGCGAAGCATCTCGCCATAGGAAATCCTGGCGCGAACGTGCTGTAATCCCTGCACCGGCCAGATTCTTCGGCTTCGCCTCAGAATGACAGGTAATCGCGAAAGGTTATTCGGATAGGC
>DAOWID010000237.1 GCA_030641115.1 Planctomycetota bacterium
ACCAGATGCAGTTTTTTGCTGAACAATAGCGCAGCGGCGGGTGACACGATAAGATAACAAAAGACCAACATCGAGCCAGCGACCCTGGAGGCCGCCGAAACAGCTAAACCCAGACAAAAGAAGAAGGAAAGCTCCCATAGTATCACACGCATGCGAAGCACTTTGGCCATTTCGCGATCGAGAAAGGTATAAAGCATAGGCCTAAGAAACAAGAAGAAATAGACCATGATCGGCAGCATAATGATCGAAACCGCCAAGAGGTCTGTTTTTGTCGCAAAGAGCAGATTTCCGTAAAGCAAAGCCTTTATCTGTTCAAGCCCGAAGTGACTCTTGGCGACCAGCAGGACGCTCCCGGCAGCGGAGATTACAAACGTCACACCCAGTACCGCGTCGCGTGGTATTCGGGTCGATTCGAACGGATACGCAAGTATTGTTACCACCATGGTTGTCAATATTGCAGCGCCGAGCATCGGGCTGAAATGGAAGAGCATTGCGACGGCGACACCACAAGCAGCGACTTCCGACAGAGTAATTCCAATGAAGACGACCCGCTTGGTCACAACGAAAACGCCAAGTATGGAGCAAACGGCAGAAACCAAAATCCCCACCAGGACGGCAGAGCCAAATATTTCGATTGTACCATATAAATTCTCAAGCATAGCATTCGCCTGTATAAGCAGACCGTTATTGCTTTTGAGATCCGAATGAAGGTTCGCGGCGAGCCATAAACTCTGACTTGGGCATCAGTGTCACACAACCGTGGTTCACTGCGCAAACAGATTCGGCCGTCGCGGCAATGTGCTCCAATCCATGGATCGCGAAAAGCACGGTTTTTCCTCTGTCCCGCGAGAGGCGCAACAGGTGGGTCAAGACTTCTTTTTCGGACTTCTCATCAAGTTCGGATGTTGGTTCGTCCATCACAAAGACGTCGGCTCCTGTAATGAAGGCACGAGCAATAATAGCTTTTTGCTTCATCCCGCCGGAAAGCTCAGCGTATCTTTTCGACGCGTGTTGAAGAAGGTTGAACTCATCAAGTGTGTTGTACACAAGTTCCCGATCTTCTTTGCTCATGCGTTGCCACCACCTGAGCTTAGGATAGAGCCCCATACTGACTATCTGAAACAAAGTCACAGGATATAAAGGGTCGATATTCATCATCTGTGGGACGTACCCAGGGGGTTTGTCACGGAACGGTGTGATAACCTGCCCGGAGCGGGGCCGAAGAAGACCGAGGATAATACGCAGCAACGTCGTCTTCCCGGCCCCATTGGGGCCAATGAATGGCAAGTACTCACCCTGTCGTATTTCCAGGTTTACGTCGTGCAACACGATTTCTTTGCCGTAGCCGGCTACAATGTCCTTGCAGACAATTACCGGCTGTGAAGCTTTTTTGGTTTTCATAGTCACCAATACTTAGACATTATCCCTTTGTGCTTGCGAAATCGGGAGCTTCAGCCCGCCGCGGAGATACCTTTCTTTTTTACAGCATTGAGGAGTTCATCGGTCCAGTAGTCCATGAGTTTGAAGTAGTCCCCTGTTCCCGGAACGGCCCCTATATATAGTGGAACCAGTACAGGTTCAGCACCCGTTCTGCCGGCGACCATTCTGACCTTACGCTCGTCGAAGTACATGGCCGCCAGAATAATACCAACCTTTCGCTCGCGCATCAACTTGATCACATTTGCCAGATGTTTCGGTGAAGGTGGTATTCCCGGTTTTGACTCCATCGTGGCCACCTGCTCCAGCCCAAAAAGCTCAAGGAAATACGACCAATTCAAGTGGTAAACGACCACGCGTTCCCCCCGTAGGGGAAGCATCTTCTTCATCCAACCGCCGAGTTTCTCAATCAAAGGTTTTCCCTGGTATTTGTTCTTCTGGAGAAAGTTTATGAGCTTGCCCTGTCGGGCGAGACTACAAAGTGTTTTGCCGCCGAGCAGTTTAACCAGCTCTTCACCAAACAAACGTCTATCTATTTCACCATGAAGTTTCTTGAGGTTCTCTTCGTAGAAGTCCTTTCCTTCGAGATCGTTTTTGATGAGTCCGATGGCGATATTGCGTGCGACCTTTTTCATGTTGATGGGGCTGCAGGTGATGTGTGGGTTGCCGAACACGTGGACGTCACCCTCGATTTGGGAGATAACTTTGGGCTTTTCCACCAGTTCTATATCTTGTGCGACCGCGACATAGCCAACTTCACCGCTGCGAACCCGCTTATTGCCGGATTTGTTAACAACCGTCGGCAGCCACATTTCCAAGTCGAGGCCTGTCGCGATCAATAAATCTGCGTTCTTGATCACATTCACATAGGATGGCTTAGGCCTGATGCGATGCGGATCCTGGACACCGTGGACGATATACTCGACTGAGACACGGTCTCCGCCGATGGTTTGAGCGAAGAGGGCGTAGTCCGCCAAGGTTGTTACGACCTGCAAACGTGTTTTCGCTGCTGCTGCAGCGTCGGCACATGATGAAATCCCGATCCACACAATCAGTGTGAGCAGAATTGGAAATGTTTTTCTTGTCATAATAATCACCTCTCTTTCGCTTAATAACGTTCATGCTTATGTGGGCCGGCGGCGAAAGTCGCCTGGAACCACAGCACGTGTTCGTCACTTTCCATGCCTTCGCCCCAGGCATAGTCGTATTCGCCGCGGAATCTAACCCAGTCGCTTTGCCACCATGTTATGTAGGGGCCGACTTGCCAGCGGTAGGGGTCCTTTGCTGCATAAGCGAATGGAACATGAATAGAATGATCTTCGTCAGCAAGGGTGCCGAACGCGTAGTCTTTGCCGTCCGGCTCATAGTAGTCGGCCCTGACTCCCAATATCAGGTTTCGAGCTACTTTGCCCTGGATGTAGCTGTACGCACCCCACGCATTTAGGCTGTCTCTTCCGGAATTATCAGGGGCCAAGATGTCGCGGTTGAGACAATATATTTCACTGCGCCATTCTAAGTTGCGATAGAGCGCTCGGTCAACAGGCTCCCAGAGAAAGGAAACGTCTGCACCAAAGACCCGAGTTCCCAAGGCGTCGGTCTGATGTGTCACCGCGTCACCGGGTTTCTCCCGAACGTCCCATTCGTCATTCCAGCCGAATAGGCCGCTCAGGCCAAACTCGAAATATGTATCTCTGGAGAGATCTCGATAGTTCTTGTAGTGGAAGAGCAGGCACGGCAAGCCCAACGTTTCACCGCCAAACAGTTGGTCATTCTCAGAGTTAGTAACCTGCAGAGTCAATCCCTGATACGCATCTGCCCACTCAGGCAATGTCCACTCGACAGATGCACCCGTTTGATTTAGACCTCCATCGCCGAAGATCCTGCGCAGAGCCAAAGGATATTGGATCTGATCCAGGGCATCCTCGTGCCAGCGGTTTACGACGCCAAACTGCTGACGAAATCTGCCGACATCCAGGTTGGCACTGTCGAACACTGAAAAACGTGTAAAGTAAACCTCTTCTACGTCCACACCATCATCGCTAATGTGCGTGGTGGCTTTCATCCTCGAGAACGGGTCAAGGTAGGACTGAAAGTTCAACTCAAGCCCCCGAATCTCGGCGTCTGTCCGTTGTCTTGTTCCTGATTGATGCCTGTAGTGACTGAGGAAATCTCCTGACGCACTGATTTCCGGGTTGAGCTGCTGTAAACTGAGCCCGCCAAATTTGAAGACGGTCTCCTCAGGGGTTTTCTTTTCTACTGCCTCTTCGCCAGCCACGCTTTCGGCCAGCTCGCGCAGCTTGGCGAGCTCATCCTCAGCTTCGGCCACAACGGGAGCGGGCTGCTTGAGCTTTTCGATTTCTGTTTTTAATGCGTTGACTTCACTCTCGTGCTTTTTTTTCATTTCATCCATCTGACGTTTAAGTTCGAGCATTTGCTGATGGATTTTCGCAAGCGTGGCATTTTCTGTCTGGTCATTCTGGGCAACGCATATACCGGCAAAACTGATCGTGGTGAGAAAGCAAGCCACACAGATCATCGTTTTAACTTGCATATTCATATCTCCCTTTTGACTGCTGGCACATTGGCCAGGATATCTCATGGTCTTTCGGTTTTAGATGGCTGTTTACCTTCGAGCTGTGCTAAGCGTTAGCTCGTAAGACGTAAGATTGCAGGCGCAGCAGAGTATTGACGGTCTGGCCCTGCGTTAGGGAGTGACTATTGCCGGTGGTGCTCGGCAGATGATTGAACAGGCCCACTCATCGTGGTTCACAACCGTCAAACGCGGTAAGAATCGAGAGATAACTGCACTTTCAGCGCTGCCTAAGGCCTGTCCGCAATTTGGTTCGGTCGAATTAGAGCCAGCCAAGAACATACAGGCCGGGCACGGATCGTTAGAGGGTATGACGTCCGTAGGACGCGCGCTTACTGCGCCAAGCTGACAAGCTTCATTGTGAAATAGGTCAACTGCACAGGTTACGGTCATGTATACAGCAACGACCGCAATCGACACTGTCTTGTGCATGCTGGACTTTTTTTTCGAGAAATCAGCCATATCCTTCTAATTGGCTCCTGTGGTTTCGGAATCAAATGTCAAACCCTTGCTTTTTCAATAATACACAAGTCAACCGCTAATGTCAACAAGTATTTTTGGCGCGAGAAATCATTATTTTTGCCTTATGGACGATAACCCATAAGGTCGTTAGAATAAGGTGTATGAAGGCATATCCATTAAAGTTGAAGCCGATATATAAGCAGCGGATATGGGGCGGGCAGAAGCTGCGAGAGGTTTTCAACAAGGATATACCTGCGGGCAACAAGATCGGCGAGAGCTGGGAATTGGCTGATTTGCCGGACGATAAATCGGTAATCACCAATGGCGAATTGGCTGGACAGACCCTTGGCTCAGTAATTCAGCAATATCCGAAAGAAATAACAGGCGACAAAAATTTCACGGGCCCTTTTCCACTGTTAATCAAATTCTTAGATGCTCAGGATGTCCTGAGTGTCCAGGTCCACCCTGATCCGGAGACCTGCGAGCGATTGGGCAAGGGACAGCCCAAAACCGAGTGCTGGTATATCATATCTGCCATGCCGGGTGCGGTGATCTATAAAGGTTTGAAAAAAGGCGTAACAAAAGAGCAATTTACCGAAGCAATAGAGAATGGTCCGCCGCGGCGGATTGCTGAGCTATTGGCAAAAGTGCCCGTCGAGGTCGGTCAATGTCACTTCCTGCCGGCCGGTACCTGCCACAGCATCGGAGCGGGCCTCTTGATAGCTGAGATTCAAACACCGTCAGATACCACGTATAGGATCTTTGACTGGAACAGAGTTGACGATTCCGGCAAGCCGAGAGAGCTGCACATCGAAGAAGCATTGGAGAGCATCCACTTCGAAGCGTCCGGTGACGATCCTGCGGTAACGACCGTAGGTCGGCTCATAGATTGTGAATACTTCAGGGTGGACAAAGGCGCACAGGGGAAAGGCTCTGAGGTGTTTCTTTCACGAGGTAAACCTAAGACGCTGATTTTTTTGACCGGATTTGGAACAATCCTTGGAGCCGACCTGCCAAAGGCCGGTCCAGTTGAATTTAAGGCAGGTGATTGTTTAGTCGTTCCTGCTGTTTACGAAGGGACAATGCGGTTTGCCGAGGACACACAGTACTTGACAGTAAGCATATAGTCACTTCACCGATGAGCCTTTTTCGCGAATTGCACCACGGAGGCCCTCCATTTTGAGGTAGCCCCTTGTCCATACGACCAAGGCCGAAATCGCAAAGACAACAATGTACACAATCGTAGCATAGGGCCATGTCTTTATTCGGGTCGTCAAGCCCATCGCCAGGCCAATTGCTGCGTAAACACTGGCGAGGACATAAGAAATGGTGACGGTCTTTTTCAAAGGTATTCCTCTATCGATCATCTGGTCGTAAATATGGCCACGATCGGAGACGAATAAGGGCCTGTGATTGAGCAGCCTGCGTATCAGGGCGACGGCTGTATCGAGAATGGGTAATCCGAAGACAACAATTGAAGCCAGCCACCATCTCGGGATTTCCTCAGCAAACAACATCATAAGCGCCGCCACAGTAAAACCCAACAGCATACTGCCGGCGTCACCCATGAATATCTTGGCCGGATAGCGGTTGAAAGGTAAAAAACCAAAAACACATCCTACAAGTCCCAGACAGACTATGATCCGTACCGGATCTCCGACGTCGCTTACTCCCCATGTTGCGAGATGTATCGACAGAAACAATAGAGCAACGGTAATAATCACCGTTACTCCCGCACAAAGTCCATCCAGCCCATCAAGCAGGTTTAGTGAATTCGTCGCGCCAACGACAAAAAAGACCACAATAAACACACCGAGGATCATTTCAAGGCTGTCAGGCATAGTCAAATCAAATTTGTCGGCAATAAGATATAGATTTGGTGTGATACCTACCGCCAATAGAACAACAGCGGCGGCAATCTGGCCGAGGAACTTATATCGCGGCTTTATGTCAAATATATCGTCGGTGAGTCCAACAAAACACGCTATCGCGCCGCCAGCCAGGATTCCCAGCAACCACTTCAGTGCCGGGCTGAAAAACTCTTCATTTCTCAAGCACGCGATACCGGCCAGAGCACCGATGGTCAAGCCTATGAGCATGCCGATACCGCCAAGATATGCTATAGGCTCCTTGTGGGTTTTGACCAAGTCATCGGGCCTGTCAACGATTTCAAATTTTATGGCTATCTTCTTGCACAGCCAGGTAGCTGCCAGCGAGCCAACGAACGAAACCACCAGTACGGGCCAAAAGCGAACGACCCAGCTTATCTGCCTCTCATGACCTATGAGACCGTCCAACATCGCTTCTAAGTTCCCCCTATGTCACGATTCCCTACCCAGACTTCGCCGTCGTATCGAAGCATGATCAAATTGTCTTTGAAAGCATCGAAGCGGATACGTGGCTGTGTTCCGAGCAGCTCCTGCAATATCCACTTCGGGAAGTTGGCCCCGGCCTTGATTGACAACGGGACACCACCCCCAAATCGCGGATTTATCTCAATGAATTTCACCACACCTGTATCGGTCAGAAACAATTGCAGAGTTATGACGCCGGGGCCCACACCAAGAGCCTCAACCAATCTGGCAGACTCGGACATGATGCTGGGATGTTTTACGACCTGTCCCTTGCTCACTTCGCCGGCTCGTACCTCGATACGCCTTCTCGGCACAACGCAGCGGACCTTCATGTTGAAGTCAACATACGCATCGCACGTATGTTCAGTGCCTTTGACAAACTCCTGACAAATAGGGTTTGGTATTCTCTTGGCAAAGAATGATAGTTCTTTGCGATTGTTCACGACAGCGTTTCCTCTGCTGGCGTAGCCGTCCCAAGGTTTCAGAAAGCAAGGCCAATTGAGTTTCTTCTTGGGGATCGCCTCTGAAAGTGCTGCGCGCACGCTCATGGTACGTGGAGTCTCGAAGCCGTGCTTCACTAAAAAACGGTAAGTCTTTCTCTTGTCCTGACAGATATCGACCACCTCAGGAGCAGAGACGAGAACACGACAACCCATCGCAGCAAACTTTGGTTTGTTCTGCGCCAGAAGTTTTAGGTCCAAATCAACGGTAGGAACGAGCAAGTTTACCCTGCCGGCTTTGACAATTGACAGCAGTTGCTTGATATAGTCGGCGTGCGTTATGGGCTGAACCACAAAACGTTCGTCGCACAACTGCAGGGCAGGACTCAATCTGCTGGCATCGGTGCCAAAGAACGAAGCCTTTATCTTGAGCTGTTTTGCTGCTTGACGAAAGCTATTGAGCAATGAGACCCGTCTGCCAATGCAGGTGAACAAAATGCTCAAACTGCCAGCACCCTTGTGAGTTTGCGATTTATTTCTCAAAATGCGCTACCTCGTAGTAGATAGTGATTCAGCCGGTGCCCCTCCTACTGCACCGTGACTCTGATAAATAAGATGATGCATGATAAACGGCGAATCGCCAATCGTCAAGCAAAAGTAGTCGATGGCATAATTGTCAATTCTTTCGACATTTACGTCCGATATAGCTAAAGGCCGTTAGAAATAACACGTCAACATGTCTGTCTTGGGCTTGACAAACATTTCTAACGGGGTAAACTAATGCTCCGGTTTGAGTAATCGACTAAAATCGAGGGCTGGTTTAGCGGTTGTCCAGAAGGCAAGAGCCTTAAATTCTCGACTGTCAACCGGGGATTTACAATCGAGATTTGAGACACACCAGCCGGCATTTGAAAGGCGCCTGCGTGCGGGTTCCAATTTTGGATTTGAAGGCACAATACGCCACGTACAAGAGCGAGGCTGTGCGAGCAATAAGTGAGGTCTGCGAGAGTCAGTCATTTGCTCTTGGCCCCGCCGTGGCGGAGTTTGAGGAGAAGATCGCGGCGTACTGCGGCAGCAAGTACGCGATCGGGGTCTCAAGCGGTTCAGACGCCCTGCTTGTTAGCTTGATGGCACTGGAGATAAAGCCAGGCGATGAAGTCATAACGACCCCATTTACTTTCTTCGCGACCGCGGGTTCTATTGCCAGGCTCGGAGCCAGGCCGGTCTTTGTCGATGTCGAGTACGACTCTTACAACATTGACGCCAGCCTTATCGAAGAAAAAATAACGGAAAAAACTCGAGCGATTATTCCGGTGCACCTATTCGGCCAAGCTGCCCAGATGAAGCCAATGACGGACATCGCACAGCGGCACGACATTTCCGTTATCGAAGATGCGGCACAGGCAATCGGTGCGAGCCAGGACGGAATAAGATGCGGCAATTTTGGAGACTGCGGGTGCTTTTCGTTCTATCCAAGTAAGAACCTCGGCTGTTTCGGTGACGGCGGACTGGTGACAACCAACAGAGAGGACCTTGCAGAGAAAATCAAGGTGCTTCGCAACCACGGGCAGGACTCCACGTACTTCTATAAGGTGATCGGCGGTAATTTCCGTCTCGATGGTATTCAGGGTGCAGTTCTGAGTGTGAAGCTGAAGTACGTCGATCAGTGGAATGAAAAACGGAGACAACATGGCGTTCTTTATGACAGTGTCTTCGCTGATTCACCGGTCAGACCGCCCAAGATTGATTCCAACAACGTCAGCATTTATCATCAATATACTGTCACCGTACCCGAAAGAGACCAGTTGCAGAAGTTCTTAGCTGAGAATAAAATTGGCTCAGCCGTATTTTATCCAAAGCCGTTGCATCTGCAGGATTGCTTCAGAGAGCTTGGCTATAAGAATGGTGATTTCCCTGTTGCTGAACGGCTCTGTGGCGAGGTTTTATCGCTGCCTGTTTATCCTGAACTTACATCAGAGCAAATTGAATATGTCGCTAAGACAGTATTGAAGTTTTATGAGTTAAATTAGGGGTTGCCATTTGGCGATCGGCCTAATGGCGTTTCAAAAGAATTGGGTTAACTCCTGAGAATCCGGGAGGATAAAGTTGCTGAAAGTAAGTGAAAATCCGCCTATTATCTGGCCTGAAGCAGAATCGATTCGTGACTTCACGGGTCAGTGGTGGGTCGCTCACACCCGAAGCAGGAATGAAAAGGCCTTGGCGCACGATTTGATCGGAAAGAAAATAAGCTATTTTCTTCCGATGGGCTGGAAGGTTCGGCGTCGCAGCCACAGAACAATACGGTCGCTGCTGCCTTTATTCACCGGCTATCTGTTCTTCTGTGGCGAAGAAAACCAGCGGATTGAGACATTGCGAACAAATCGCGTGGCGGGCCTGATTGAGGTCAAAAACCAAGAGAAGTTGCTCAAAGAATTAGTACAAATTGAGCAGGCACTTCGCGCCGGTGCCCCGCTGACGCCCTATAGATACATCAAAGCAGGCCAGCCGTGCCAGGTTATAGCAGGGCCTTTGCTTGGCCTTGAGGGCATTGCCATAATGACGAAGGGTGCTACACGCTTGGTCTTGCAGGTAGATATGCTCGGGCAAGCAGCAAGCGTAGAAATCGACGTTGATATGATAGAGGTTATCGACGAGACCCGTGGCACGGGTCACGGGGCAGGGGGCGCAGAGCAGGAGATCGCAGAATGAAGATATGCGTGGTCGGCGTTGGGTATGTCGGGCTGGTGACAGCCGGATGTTTGGCAGAAGCCGGCAATGATGTTGTATGCGTCGATAATGACCAGAAGAAGATAGCCGACCTGAAAAGTGGTGCAATCCCGATTTATGAACCTGGCTTGACCGAGATTGTCAAGCACAACGAAGAGCTTGGCCGACTACACTTTACAACCGACTTGAAGTTCGGGGTGGACAATTCACTCATTATCTTTCTTGCGGTGGGCACTCCCTCAGCACCGGATGGCTCGTGCGACGTGTCGGCTATCCTTTCCGTTGCCGCTGACATTGCTGGCCATCTCACAGACTATCGGATCATCGCAACCAAAAGCACCGTGCCGGTAGGCACCCATAAAAAGGTCACAGATATTATAAGATCCAAGACAAAAACAGCCTTCGACTATGTCAGCAATCCGGAGTTTCTGAAAGAGGGCGCTGCGGTTGAGGACTTTATGAGTCCCGACAGGATAATCATCGGGACAACTAATCCGACCGTTCAAAAAACGATGAGACAGTTGTACAGCCCATTTATGCGAAGGAGGAGCCGGATATTGTTCATGGACCCTGCTTCGGCCGAGATGGCGAAGTACGCGGCGAATACGATGCTGGCAACACGAATTTCGTTTATGAACGAAATCTCTGCGCTGTGCGAAAAGCTCGGCGCGGACGTTGAATTAGTAAGACAGGGCATCGGCAGTGACTCGCGAGTTGGGCCGGCCTTTCTGTTTCCGGGGGTCGGCTTCGGCGGTAGCTGCTTTCCAAAAGATGTTCGGGCCCTTATTCATACCGGCTCTGAGCAGGGTGTTGAAATGACGATAGCTAAGTCTGTGCAACAGGTGAACGTAAACCAGCAAGAAAGATTCGCAAAGCGTATTACAGACTATTTTAGGGACCGTGCAGACAAGACCACGTTAGCTGTCTGGGGATTGGCATTTAAGGCGAAAACCGATGACGTAAGAGAATCGCCCGCGATTTACTGCATCGAGAAATTTCTCGAGTGCAGGATGAAGATTATGGCCTATGACCCTGCAGCAGGTTCTGCGGCACTGACAGCTTTGGACGGGAAAATCGAAATCCTACAAAATGGATACGATGTCCTTGATGACGCTGACGCCCTTGTTATCTTCACCGATTGGCAGGAATTCCGGAATCCCGACTTCGGCGTCATTGCAGCGAAACTGAAAAAACCTGTTATCTTCGACGGCAGAAACCTGTACGAGCCGGATGTAGTTAAGAAAGCAGGGATTGAATATTATAGTATCGGAAGGGCTCCAGTTTTGTAAGCGGCCCGGCAAATGGGGACGTAATAAAGGACAGAAACTATGGACACTGTCATCAAAATCATCGGCATAGTCATCGTGGCAATCGCGGTTGTGCTGCTGGTAAGACCGGATGTTATGAAACGACTGCTCGAATTCTTCAAGAAGGGCAAGCGCCTGTACATCCCCGGATTGATAAGGCTTGCGCTGGCAGTGGTATTCTTACTTAGTGCCCGCGAATGTGATATAACCTGGGTGATAGTTGTCCTGGGGGTTCTTTTCCTACTATCAGCCCTACTGATATTTGTGCTCGGGCCCGAAAAGCTTAGACCTATGATGGAGTGGTATCAAAAACAATCTCTCACGCTTCTTCGAATCATCGCTGTAATCCCTTTGGCCATCGG
>DAOWID010000364.1 GCA_030641115.1 Planctomycetota bacterium
CTCCTCCCAAACCCTCTCACTTGAAGATGTGCTGCAATTGGCGCAAACAATCGACTTAGAACTGATTGAAGCACCGAGAGCACTGCCTGTTCTGGAAGAGAACGACTACAAGAAGATCAAATATTACGTCCAGCACTTCTATCAGAAGAGAAATGTTCTGCGCAGGAAAAACTCTTTTCTTGCGAGACTGCTGTCGCAAGCGAGCCCAAGCAGCGATAGTAGGCAGACGGTTGGGGTAACAGAGATTACTTCAGCAACAGCGTGGCAGAGGTACGAAGACAAAAAGCTCGTTGCGGAAAGCGAATTGCCATGGGGATTTTTGCCGGTGGTGCACATCCAGAATATAGCTCAGCCATTCTACTATGAGGGGATAAGCGATGTTGAGCCATTAATACCACTGCAGGATGAGCTTAATACAAGGTTAAGCGACAGAGCAAGCAGGATTACGTTCCAGTCGTTTAAGATGTATTTAGGTAAGGGGATAGAAGGCTTTGAAGACAGGCCTGTATCGCCGGGCAGGATGTGGTACACCGATAATCCAGAGGCGGCTATCGAAGAGTTCGGTGGTGATGCGGCTACACCGAGCGAGGGCCTGCACATCGCTGAAATCAGAGAGGCGATGGACAAGACAAGCGGGGTGACGCCGGTGGTGGCAGGGGTTTTGAAGAATAAGCTTGGCAACCTTACAAGTGCTGTGGCCCTTAGGTTGACGCTTATGGGGATGCTTTCAAAGAACGAGCGAAAGAGATTTACCTACAGTGAGGGAGTGAAAGAAATATGCAAGATGGTGCTGGGGATGTTTGACAAGGCCAACATCTATAAGACCTGTCGGCTGGATCGAGAGGTCGATGTTATCTTTCCCAGCCCACTGCCTGAAAACATGATGGAAAAGCTAAAGGAAGCGCAGATCAAAAAAGAGTTGGGTGTTCCAACTGAGCAGGTGCTCAGAGAATTAGGGTACGGAAATTGAGAATTGAGAGCATCATTCTTCATTCTCAATTCTAAATTCGAGTTAGGAGGTCTTATGAGTCCGATTGGGACGCAAGAGAGTTTGTCAGAAGACATAGTGGACGCAAGTGACAGCGATAACCTGAAACTTGTTCCGGTAGCCGAATCTATCCGCTATCGAAAGAGGGCACAGAGTGCCGAGAAAAAAGTCGAGGCTTTGACTGAACAACTGGCGGAGGCAAAATCGCAAGCAACAAAGATGTCTGAAGAGATGAACAGTATTCAGGTCGAACAGAAGCTGACTCGTAAATTGGTTGCTGCGGGGGCTGTTGATTTGGAAACGGCTGTGTTGATTGCCAAAGACAGAATGGAAGGTCAAGCCGAGGCGGATGTAGACGGCGTGATTGAGCAGTTGAAAAAGGGAAAGCAGTATCTGTTCGCCGGTGCTGGCTTAGCCATGACAACGAGAAAGACAGCAGGGGTGAAGGAGCGAGTGCAAAACAGCCAGACAATTCTTGAACGAGCAGCTAAGAAGGCGGCAACCACAGGTAATCGGACGGATCTGCAAGAGTATCTGAAGCTGCGAAGGAATTTCGTATAAAGAATTAAGCGCAGAGAACGCGAAGAGCGCAGAGGAAATAGTAAATTGGAAATGAATAGATTCCCGCTTCCGCGGGAATGACAAAAGTAAACGGAAGGAGAAGAACAAAATGGCTTTTACAGGGAAAGCAACATATTCAGCGGGTACGACTCTGCCGGAACTGGCGGAAGACGTATCAGATTTAATCGGGATAGTTTCGCCCTATGAGACGCCCTTGTTGGATGCTTTGGGCGATCCGCTGAGAGAAGCGACAAGCACGCATCATGAATGGCTTGAAGATGAGCTTCTGCCGAACAAGGATGCTATCAACGATGCGACCTGGACGGATCCGAGTTCGGACACGGACTTTGACGTTGATAACGGCAGCAGATTCCGCGTGGGCGATCAGATTCAGGTCGAGGGCAGCGAAGAGCTGATGCTCGTAACCGGTATCAGCACCGACACACTGACGGTCGTTCGTGGTTATGCGGGCACAACAGCGGAGAACCTGGCCGACAACCAGGTGATAAACATCCTGGGTAATGCTGCTCTCGAAGGAGCGGATAAGCCGAGTGTGAGGTTTACCAATCGCAGCAGGTGCGGCAACTACATGCAGATATTTGCTGCTGGTGTGGAAGTGAGTGGGACCGATATGGCTGCGAGTCAGTTAGGTCTGGCTGACGAGATGGATTATCAAAAGCAGGAACGGCTGCGGGAGCTGCTTCGCGATCTGGAGAACACCGTGATTAACGGTGGTCAGCCGGCCAGTAACCCCCAAGGCAGCGGCACGGTGAGAAGAACGATGAAGGGTATCATGCAGCACCTCTCGACGAATGCTTTTCATACGGGTGATAGCGGTTCTCCAAGCGGCACCGATCTTGACGAGACAAAGATCAATTATGTGCTGCGGGCGATTTGGGAGAACAGTAACGGCAATGTGGATCTGATTGTCGTTGGGGGCTTCCAGAAGCGAAAGATAAATGCCTTCTGTGCTGAGAGCCGAACGTATGGAGCTACCGATACTACCTTCACCGATATGATCAGCGTCTATGAAAGCGACTTTGGCGTTTGCAGAATTGTTACGGCGCGATGGCTGCCGCAAGATGCTGCACTGCTGCTGGATTCGTCTCGTATCAGTGTGCTGCCGTTGGCAGGGCGGAGCTTCCATTTCAAGCCGTTGGCGAGCGGCGGGGATTATGAGTGTGGCGAGCTGATCGGTGAATACACTCTGGAACTCAAGAACGAGGCGGCACACGGGCTTATTCGCGATTTGAGTACCAGCTAATTTATCCTGTGGAATCGTGGGGGTGATGTAAGGCGTTTTGGCGAGGGTGCCCAGAGGAGATACAATCCTTTGGGCACCTGGCCGGCCAGCTCATACGAGAAAGGGACAAAAGAAGATGGTCAAATTTTCAGACGATGTAGATGTTTTGAAATACGAGCCGGTGCTTTTTGGCGAACTGCACCTGCCAGGGCAGGTGTTGGCGGCGGGGACAGGCGGCGCACTCAGTGGGACGACATTTACCGTGAGCGGGACAGATTTTGTAAGTGCGGAGGTCTCGGCAGGCGGAGTGGTATATATGCAGTCTGCGGATGGTTCTCTGGATGGGGCATACGAGATAGTCTCTGTGGATTCCGCTACACAACTTAGCGTTTCGGTAGTTAGGTGCGATTCGGATGAGGCTGCCGTAGCGCCTCCTGCTGCGACTGATATATCATACCGCATCAGCACGTTTGGGCCGCAAGCCAGTGAAGCCGGGTTCCGGCTAACCGAATACTTTGGGATTAAGCCGGGTAATCCTGCAAGTGACATAGATGTAGCCGATATTCTTGATACGGATGTTTTGAGAAGGGCTTGCGTCTTTGCTGTCATTTCGAGCGTGTATGCGATGTTAGCCAGTAGGGCGAAAGATGAGAATTTCTGGACCAAGAGTCTGCACTATCAGAAGCTCTTTGAGAAGGCAAGAGAACGGTGTCGGCTCGGTATCGACCTGGGTTCTGACGGGGTGGTTGATGTCACCCGTGTCGGGGCATCAATAAGGCTGGTGCGTGATTAGTCTACGAAGGAAGACAGATGAGTGTCACTTTAGATGGAGAAATTCTGTTTGACGAGTCCGCCTTTGGCGGACTTGACATTGAGGCTGGTAGTTACAGGCGGGCCTCGGTGGCAAGAGCCGTACCAGGACTCGACGGCGTGCTCAGTATTGACCTGGGCGGGCGCGAGAGGAAGGTAAAACAGAATGGTGTGCTGCGGGCGGCAAGCCGATCACAAATGAATGACAGAGTCAGGGCGGTATCAGCTTATATGGATGGTGATACTCACACGTTGGTGACGGGTAACGGCGAGCAATTTGACAATCTCCGGATGGATATTTTCAAGGTGAGCAAACAGAGAACTGACGGTAGAGGCGTAGCTATCGATTATGAAATTGTCTATACACAGCTAAAGGTTCAGTAGTAATGTCACTTATCAGCAGTGGGATAGAAGCGGTGCGAGCGTTTGAATTGCCCGGCGGGATTTGGGCTGATGGTGGATATGTAGAGACCCCATTGGCAGCTCTGGTCAAGTGGCGGTCGTCCTGGAGTGACATGCTATACCAGGTCTATATCAACGGCCGGTATGCGGGGACAACGGGTGACAGCGGGCAAAGACAGATGATTGTCCAGATACCTACGTCCGTTGAGTCGCCGGTTCGGATTGAAGTTTTTGCTGTTGAGGCCGCACAGGCTCATATTGATTTTGGCGAGGAGCTTGATCTGTCGAATGCACGGAGCGGCCGGGTGAAAATAACGATGCTACGTGGCCAGAATTTGCCGAGGGGGGCGGCTGGCCAGGTCTATTTTGACAACGGCACCGGGCAAGTAGACTACGACACGCCGCTCAACGATTTGCCAATCAGGGTTTGGCCCGCATGGCAGGACAAAGCGGGATTCGGAATGAGCAGGTTTGGCGCAAGTGATTTTGGCTATGACTCAGCGGCGGCTGTGGGGTTTGGAAAGGGCAGTTTCGGTCATGGGCAGTTCGGCCTTGACGCTGACACTTTCGAGTGGACCAGCTCACCGATGCCTCAAGGCGTTTACAAATTTGGCGTTAAGATTGTTGACAACAAGGGCAATGAAAGCAGCGGTAGCGAAACCGACCAAGTTACAGTGACGCCAGCGGCGAAATCCGCTGAGCAAGTGAGCGTTTCTTCGTTCGATAAACAGACGAACCAGTTGGTGCTGGCAATGGAATAGACCCCCCGTAAAACGGGGGGCTAAATATGGATTCCTGCTTGCGCAGGAATGACATTACGAGAAGCAGGAGTTACATGAGGAGAATACTATGGCTGAGGTTTATCCATCCGACAATGAATTGCTGAACATGCAGTCTGATGATGAGACCGGCGTTGAGTATATACCGACCGGTACGGCCCCATACTATCTGCACTTTAGAAAACTGTTGTACAGGTTGCTCTTGGCAACTCGGCGGGCCAATGACTTGCGGGTCTATGATGAGGGTTGTCTGGATATTGGCGTAAGAGCGGGCAAATTCTGGCTGGGCACGGAGTTGGTCAGCTATGCCGGCTCATCGGGCAATACGCTGGCAGATGACAAAGCAAATATCTATGTCTATCTGGATTCGGCCGGCAGCCTTGTGATCAACGAATACAGCGACTTCCCGGATATGGCAGCGACGCCCCACATTCGTTTGGCGACGGTCACTACGTCAGGCGGGGACATCGATTCGATAATCGATTGCCGATTTGGGCACAATTTTGTTATGCCCTGCGGGGCCGGTGGAGTCAAAAAGACCATTGAGGCGCATACGAGCGATGACACGCTCACGGCGGCGGAGTCGGGCAGTGTTCATAGTAACCTGGGTGCCACGGGGACAGTCACGCTGAGTCTGCCGGCATCTGTACCTGCGGGGACGGTGTTTACCTTTGCTGTTCAGGCGGCGCAGGAATTGAGGGTTGACCCAGGTTCAGCGACCATTAGAGACGATAGCGGCCAGACCGCTGACAAATACAAATCGGCAAGTGTGATCGGTGCGAGCCTTAGCTTGGTGGCTGATTCAAACGGTGACTGGGCGACAATCGCCAAGAATGGGACATGGACTGAAGAGGCATAAGTTGAACAGAAGGTAAAGGTGAAATGGCTAACGAAATACACATAGATTATGCTTCGGGCAACACGGTTTATGCTGTCGTTCGCGACGGAGCTGGCAAGGTATGGTATCCGGCAGGCCAAGTCTTTGAGGATTGGGGAACCAGCGGGCGTGACGCAGACAGCTATGATATAAGCCTGAGCGATAAAAATGGGGACAGATACGTTGGTGATTTCGACGCCAACATCTCTGCGGGACGTTATACGATTCAGGCATTCTTGCAGGCTGGAGCCAATCCAGCGGACAGTGACGATCTTGTTGGAAGTGACGAGATGATCTGGCGGGGCGGCAGAAGACTTAGCGTCGATAAGATACTCGCCAATAAGGCCCTCCAGAATAAAGTAAGCGGGGCGATTGATTATTACGACGACGATGGCCAGACGGTTATTCTAACTCACACACCGACCGACGATCAATCAAGCATTACGAGGACGCTGAGTTAAATGGTACTTGTTAAGGAGGCATATAGAAATGGGAAGTTTTTCTGATTATTGGGAAAATGAAATGTTAGACCACATATTTGGTAAGGGCAGCTATACTCCGCCTACAATTTACGTGGCACTTTCTACCGCAGATCCTACAGATGCCGGGTCCGGGTTGAGCGAACCAAGCGGCAACGGGTATGCAAGAAAACAGACATCCGCCAGCAACTGGGACGCAGCATCCGGTGGGGCACTTGATAACGCCAATGACATTGCTTTCAACGAAGCCACCGGCAGTTGGGGCACGATAACTCATTTTGCACTGATGGACGCTGCATCCGGCGGCAATATGCTTGCGCACGGTGCTTTGAGTGAGTCTAAGACTATCGGCAGTGGAGATACAGCGAAATTTGCTGCTGGTGATTTAGATGTGTCGTTGGATTGACAATGGGAGCATAACATGGCAGAGATAAAGAACAAGTACGGTACAAGCAACCAGGCTATCACAATTACGCTGAACAGTCTGGCCAACGACGGAAAACGGGAATCTACAGCAGTCGATAACTCGACCAACCTTTTCTTCGATGCTCTGGTTCAGGTCAAGATAGCCACGAATGCTTCAAACGATTCGACCGGGGACAGGTCAGTTTACATTTATGCCTATGGTACTGCGGACGGCGGGACAACCTATTCAGGCAATGCAGGTGGAACTGACAGTTCCTTCGGAACGGACCCACAGCAACTTCAGAACTGCAAACTGATAGGAGTTGTCTACGCTCCAACGGCAAATAAGACTTACGAGTCTGATCTGATGAGTATCGCCAATGCGTTCGGTGGGAAACTACCGGAGAAATGGGGCATCGTTGCGCATAACAAGACAGGCTATGCACTCAACAGCAGCGGCAACGGCACGTTCTACCAAGGGATCTTGGCACAATCAGTGTAAGCTATGGCTTTAACGACAAGTTACAAAATGAAACCGCCGGTGTCCGCGAGGTTGGCACCGGGACATCCATTGGCTCGCGGCCTGGTTGGCTTCTGGATTCTTAGTGAAGGATCAGGCGGCAAAGTCTTTGATTTGAGCGGGAACAATAACACGGGCACGCTCTACGATAACGTTACCTGGAAGCCGGGAAAGTTCGGTCCGTGTTTGGATTTTGCTGGTAGTAACGACTATGTCGATGTGACCGGTGTTACTGCTGGCCAGAGCTCTACCATAGCTTTCTGGGGGTATCTCAAGAGCCCGCCTGGCAGCTATACCTATTTAGTTGATATTCAGACCGGCAGGTTAATTGTCGGGATGGTATCGAACAATTTTCAGTTTTATGACGAAGCGGGATTTAAGGATTACGGCGGCGGCATTGCCTACAGCCCTTATCTGAACGCATGGCACCATTATGCCTTTGCGTTTGATGGTCCAGGGACTACTGCTCGGCTTTATATTGATGGTATCCTGAAGGGTTCGAATGCTACATACTCGCCCAAGAACATTGGCGGTACGGTTCGCATCGGCAAGAGATACTCCGGCGGCACTGACAGCGATTTCAGTGGTCGAATTGACCATCTAATGATTTTGAACAACGCTTCGGCGGCCTCCACAGTTGGCTGGCTTTACAAGGAATCTTTCGCAGCGTTCGGGATGAGACTCGGGCTCAGCCTGTTGTATTCGGTGGCAGGTCAGATGGTCTCGCTCACCGGAACTTCAACGGCAAGCGCTTCAGTGGATGCCTCGCTTAGTGTAACGGCGGAAGTCACACTTGCTGGGACAGTGGATGCGGTGGCAACTCTGTATGGATCGCTCAGTGTCGCGGGGGAGGTCACACTTGCTGGGACAGTAGATACGACGGCAGCTCTGTGTGGGATACTGACCTTGTATCGTCCTGGCCCGTGGTTCAGTGCTCTGTTAGAGATAGAAAAGGATTGGTTGATAGGAGCACTTCTTGCTGGAATGACTGCCAATGCGTTTAAGCTCGGTACGACGCTCAGCCTGGGGTGGTTCTGGATGAGGCGGTCAGGCTGCTCGGCTCTGTATCGGGGGCCCAGTATGCCACAGATAGACTTTGCGAACGTGCTGGCGGTGGCAGCACAAGACGCCGCTTCAATTTCGCCGCCTGCTTATGTTCCACACGATGGCGGTTCAACCTATTTCTATGTTATCCGTCGGTTCAACAATTGCGGACATCAAGAACACACGTTGGCTGGGGCGGTCAAGCTTGTCTTAGATGCGCAAGGCGACATAGCAGAGCCAACGCCAAACCGTATTTTCGCTTTAAGAGTTGAACAGATAGATGCCAACAGAGTACGGCTCGTTTGGTATTATTCTCCCCTCGAACAAGAATCAGCACCGGCATGTTTCAATGTCTATTGTGATAGTGGGACGGGGCAGATCGATTACGAGAATCCTATTGCCGCAGTTGGTTATGAGGGACGAAAGTTCTACAGCTACGAAAGTAGTGCACTTGGTGTAGGCAGATATCTGTTTGCTATAAGGGCCGAAGATGCCGCTGGTATACAGAATAATTCTTTTGCACGGATGGGAATCCAGCTTAGTACAACGAGTCCTGATACAATTAGTATCCTGGATGTTGGGGGTTTCTGATGCTCGATTTCCGTCATACTGAATCCGCCAACGGCGAACGAAGCATCTGGCCTGTTAGTGTCGAGCGTTGCCTCGCTGCCATGGCCAGATCCTTCGGCTTCGCCTCAGGATGACAGAAGAGTATCGAGAATCCACCTACGAGAAACGAGATAAGATATGTCTAACAGAACGGACTTCTTCCAATCGGCTGAGACGACACTGGCGCTCCCTGCGGCAACTGTTTCAACCCTGGTCGATGGGCAGCTTTGTCAAGACCTCTCGGTCGTTCAGGTCGTGCGTGGCACTTGGCCTGAGTTCAGTTGGGCTAGACTGGCTTACAACCCTGCTGCGTGTCCGGAGGCCAGC
>DAOWID010000369.1 GCA_030641115.1 Planctomycetota bacterium
CGGCCCGGCCAGCCGCGATGGTCGTATGCACCGGCGCAGGATTGCCTACGTCAGGGGTAAGTACTGGGTAATGATAGATGATGTCTGGGGCAAGGAAAAGGAAACCGAGCGCGTGGACGCATATTTCCAGTTCGCGCCCGGCGAGGTGCGCGTTGATGGCCTCACTGCCAGGACGGATTTCAAGGATGGCGCCAACCTTATAGTCAAGGTCATGGAGGTTCCCGGTCTAACCGCGCATGAGGAGGAGGGATGGATAGCGGTGAAGTACAAAGTAGTCAAACCAAGACCCAGGGTCCGGTTTTCGGTCAAGAGACTCCCCGCAACCCTGGTAACTCTCCTCTACCCCTATGAGGGTGAGACGCCGGATACTACTATGGGCAAGCTTACTCTACCTGAAGATGTTCAGAGAAAAGGCGTATTGGGACTTCAAATCGGAATAAACGACAGGAAAGACCTTATCTTCTTCGCTCCAGAGGATGCTGAGTTTTCCTACCGGGGTTCCAAGCTCACAGGGCCGGTTGCCTATCTTCAGGGTTGAACAACACATTAACAATTGTATAATATGAACGGCGCTTGCGGAATATTTGTAAAAGGAGACAAATCAGTATGTTGAAGTTGATAAGATACATTTCGGTTCTTTACGGGAGGATAGTTGCGAGTTACGTTGTACGAATCTGGAAGCCTGAGACCCTCGTGATGGTGGCGGTAGCATCAGCACTTGCCTTCACTGCATCGCACCGCGCGCGAGCCGAAGCACCGCAAACACATCGGAAAGTTAAGTCTCAGACCTATCAGCAGTGGCGAGCTTCATTGCCTGCGGACTATCCCACCACGAGGGATTACTCGCGGATGCTTGCCAAGTGGGTTGGATATTGTGAGACGAAGGGCTATTGGGACGGGAGCAAACTTACCGGTCCACAGGGCAGGGACCTTACCCTCAACTATGCCATGGCACTTGCCTGTCTGGTCGGTGGCCCGCATTACGACCCCACGATAAATGGTCTCTCCAGGGCCGAACTGAAGTCGCGTTTGAACATAGCTGTGGCGAACATGCCCGTTGACCCGGGGAAAACGCTTCACGTTGGCGCCGTGCGCTTTGCTGCGATAGTCTTGTTGGTAGCCGGAAAGGATCTGACTTCAAAGAACGCAGACTATATCATGAAAAACATCCTGGCAAAACGCGAACAGCTATACAGGGGTAATCCCCATGCCAGCTCTCGCGCTTATAGCAAGGCTCGCGCGACGCAGACCCCTTCCCAGGAAGGCTGGGTCGAGCACGCCGATAAATCTGCGGAAAGCGACAGTTGGATCGTTGGGGCAAAATCCCTGTTCCTGGCCTTCTATCTCAATCATTCGGAACATGACCAGCGGTTCTACGAGATCCAGCATGATTGGGTAGAGCTGCTCTGCACACTGGATATGAAAGACAACACCACTATGGTTGGCACGCCTGCTAAGCCTCTTAATCAGTGGACGAGTGGCGCGAACTTTAACGCCGATTACACCTTCGACAATCATTTTCCTTTTCATACGGGCTATATGTACGATTCGCTTGAGACAATGGGCCTGGTTTGGACGGTGTATAAACACAAGGGCCACCCGATTCCCAACACTTTCTACTGGAACGAAAAGAATATCTATGACCACTGCCTTTGCCACTTCCATCTCTGGGACGGAAGGAACTTCTATCCGACGGGAACGGACTGGTCCATGTATCTCTACGGCGTCGGTGAAGAGATGAGCTACTATGCGGCAAGAAAGTTCATATACAACGACAAGGTAGCAGCTTCCATTGAACGCGGCATAGCCGCTAGTTACGAATGGCGACAAAAGCACTTCGACGGCGACCTCTCCGGCTTTAGTAAATATACTAATCATGGAGGGTTGTTTGGCGATTGCGTCTTCGATATCGTATGCGCGGATTTCCCTAACCTGATATTGGGTCCCTGGAAGGGCGGTTTCGCCACAGAGGCAGAACTCAACGCCCGTGCAAGAGGAAACTTCCGCTCCTGGGTGTCCCGATACACTATCACGAACAGGACGGACCACCGTCTCGCCAAGGCGGGGGAAAAAGGCTGGGCCGTGATCCCATGCAATGGCGACCACATGGGAATCTGGGAAGGTTCGCGTGTGGCAGGAACGGACTCGGGCTCTGTGGTCGGCAACTTCACTGGGTTCGATGGGGGCTTTGTGAGCACGAAAACATCCTGCTTCGCGGCCCTACCCGATGGTAAAAGCGTTCTCATTATGGAGCAGGGCGACTCAAGCCAGCAGACCTGGAATATCGGGAACTGGATTTTCAATAACGAAAAGCGTACAGTATATCACGCTGGCGGCTCTACTGTTTACGACCGGACGGGGAAGTCCGGCTTAATTCCTTCGTCCTGGATCAACGTTGACAACAAGATCGCCTACATCGATATGGAAAGCAGGTCAGACGTCTTCAGCGCCTCCGAGGCAGACCTTGCTCCAAGAAAGAACAGCACATTCTGGCCAGGCCGCTACATCGGCTATGTGGAGTTCAAGCACGACGGGCGAGGCCTTCTTATCGTGGCAAACGTCCCGGCTGCTCAGACTCAGGCCTATGCAAATGCGGGCAGGTACGAGCTTATGCCGACCGACCGGCCCGACTCAGGTGCGGCGGTGCTTTTGGGCCAGGACGGGGCTTCGTACCTGGTCCTGAGCAACTTCTCAAAATCCGGTCAGACGATCTTCGCAAGGCTTCCGTTCGCGCCCACATCATACGAGTCGATAACCGGTGAGAGGCTCTGCGTTGAGGGGAAGAACATCTCGGCTTCACTCACTGGCTACACCACGGGCGTGTTCCGCTTAACTCGTTAATCTGCTTCAAAGCTCCGGAGGAATGCGGCTTCTCCTACCGGGGTTCCAGGCTCCGGGGACCAGTTGCCTGATAAGCAACCGGGCATGATAGCCCCCGCTGCCTCGTCCGGGACGGAGATATGGAGAACTCGGCAAGAGAGACGTGTGCTTGACTTTGAGGAAGAGTCGATTCCAATCGGCCTAAGACCCATCCTGATATTAGTAATTGGGAAGACCTGTTTGCACGAGATCTGTCAAATGCCATATTCCCTCAAGGCATCTGGGTTTGTAAAGGCGGTATCCTCACTGCAGGCGAAGACCAGGCGATCTGGACCACCAGGGATTACGACAATTTCATCCTGGACCTGGAATTTAAGACCGCTCCCGGTACGAACAGCGGCGTGGTTGTCTACTACACCGATATGAAGGACTGGATTCCCAATTCGGTCGAGATCCAGATCGCCGATGACTACGCCGAGAAATGGGCAAAGGCACCTAAAACATGGCACTGCGGTGCGATCTTCGGCCATCTGGCCCCACCGAAGACGATGGTCAAGAAGCCAGGCGAGTGGAACCGCTTCACTATTACCTGCGTGGACCAGAAGATCGACGTGGTGCTCAACGCCGAACACATCGTCTCGATGGACATGAGCCTGTGGACGTCCGCCAAGACAAATCCCGATGGATCCAGTATCCCCCCATGGCTGAACAAGCACCTCAGCAAGCACCCGACGAAGGGCAGAATCGGCCTGCAGGGTAAGCACGCCGGCACCCCAATCTGGTTCCGCAACATCAAGATCAAGGAACTTAATGCCTGAGGGTTATCCTTATGTCCTTGTTCCGGCGGGCCGCTACGATCACATCAAGCAAGTACTGCGTCCTAAAGGCAAATGGACGCTCTCCAATGCCCGCAACAAAGTGATCAATAACTTCACGAAGCAGTTCAACAAGATCTTGGCAATAGCGCACGTGGATAAGGGAACCTTCCATGATATACGCAAGACCGCCATCACCCAGTGGTTTCGCCAGAGGTTAAGTGAGTATGACGTAATGACACTTGCCGGGCATGCCAATTTCGGGACGACTCACAAATTCTACCTGGCTGTAGCAGACGATTTGATAGACCGAGCGAGACAGGCAACCACCCATCAGGTCAGTCAGGAGCTGCTTCAGAGGTGTTGCCGAAACAGCCAGAAAGGAGCAAACCGGTGAGTCAGATTCTGGTACGCGGGGTATTTTTGAGGGTTCAAGAAAGAGGGCCAACAAGCATAAGTTCTTGTCAGCCCTAAACTTAAGCAACGAGGCCGATGAGACTCGAACTCACAACCTTCGGATCGACAGTCCGATGCTCTAGCCAATTGAGCTACGGCCCCGTAATCTCAACAACGAACCTTAGTTTAACAGCCCTTACTTAGGCGTCAACTCTTTTTATCCGCAATTGTCCCAAGAATTGTGCGAGAATATTTAAGTGTTTGAGCCCTCTCCGCCAATGAGCTTCACATGATTTTCCGGAAATGCCACACTCGAGCCCACGATAATCTCACGAATAATCAACCATTCAGCCGGTTGCTCGAAATCGCTCATTTGTTTACAATTAGATGGTTATGTCAGAGAGTCTTCAGAATATCTTGATAATCAAGCCCAGCTCGCTGGGTGACATAGTCTTGGCGTTGCCGGCCCTTTCGGCCTTACGCAGAAATTTCCCTGACGCAAAGATCAGTTGGCTAATCCGCCCTGAGTTTGCACCGCTTCTGCAAAACCATCCTCACTTAGCCGAGATAATCCCATTCGACCGCAGCTTTCTCGGCAAAGCCTGGTACCACCCAAAAGCCTTCGCTGCTTTTGTCTCCCTCATTCGGCGGCTGCGCCGCAGCAAATTCGATGTAGTAATCGACTTGCAGGGCCTTTCAGAACTGCCTCCTTAGCCCGGCTATCCGGCTGCAAGAAACGCCTCGGCATGGCAAATGCCAGAGAGCTCGCCCACATCTTTTACACGGACAAGGTGCGGCAAACAAACGATTGTATTCACCTGGTTGACCACTACCTGAAAATAGCCCAGGCCGCTGGTGCGTCAGACATTGCTGTAGAATTTGTAGTACCGCAAGATCCCGCTGCCACGGATTCGGCAACTAAACTCCTAACAGACCACAATATTGAGCCCGACAATTATGCGGTTTTCGTACCCGGCTCCACCGACAGTGACAAACGCTGGCCTATCGAGCGTTTCGCAGCTTTGGCCGACAAAATCACATCGCAGTTTCATCTTTCCCTAATTGCCACCGGAAGTACATCGGAGAGCAGTACGATTAAAATGCTGAAAAGCTTCACAAATGTTCCAATAGCGAATCTTGCCGGCCGAACTTCCCTCAGCGAGCTGGTAGCTCTGTTAAGAGCTGCCAAGCTGGTCGTAAGCAATGACACCGGCCCAGGCCATATCGCCGCAGTCCTCGGCACGCCGTTGGTCTTGATGTATAGCTGGTCAAACCCAGCCAGGATAGCTCCCTACGGAAGAACCGAATGTATGGTCGCCCGCGAACCGTACGGCAGGGGCCTTAAAATAAAAAGCACCGACCCAAAACACAGTATCAGCACCATAACCGTCGATGAAGTCTTTCAAAAAGTATGCGAACAGCTAAATTCGTAGGCCACACTGTCTATGTTAACCCCGTGAGAAGCCGTATCCGGTATCTTTCTCACAGGGTAAATTCGTGGCTATTACTTTCTGTGTCCTCTGTGGCTAATTTTTTCGCACGACGCGAATACATCGCTCACACAAGTCGGGATGCTCGCTATCAGCTCCCACGCTCGGCCAATAATTCCAGCACCGCTGACACTTATTGTAACTGCTCTTCTGTGCCGCAACGGTGGTCTCACCCACAGCTTGTTGCAGCTTCACCTCGCTGACAATACAAAGTGCCGCAAATTGCTCCAATCCAAATTCATTTAGGGCACTGGCCTCTTCCGAGTCACAGCAGACAGTCACACTCGCTTCTTGGTTGCTTGCGATTTTTTTCTCCTGCCGCAGCCCTTCCAGGACCCGCAGCACCTCATCTCGAAGTCCCATCAGTTTTTGCCATCTTTCGTCCTGGCTCTTATAGTCAATCGTCTCATCGGCTTTCGGCATCTCCGCCAAATGCACGCTTTCGATTTCGTATTGCGTTTCTTTTTTCTCGCGATACGCATCACGCATCACGCTCGACGATTTCATTGCCGCCCACGCCTCTTCCGCCGTATGCACCAGGACCGGCGCAAGCATCCGAACAAGGCTGTCGACTATCTTGTACATTACTGTCTGCGCACTCCGCCGGGACCGACTATCCGCCGGGTCGCAATACATTCTGTCTTTTAGCACGTCCATGTAGATACTGCTCATCTCAACCGTGCAGAAGTTGTATGTTAGTGAAGACACCCTGTGAAAGACAAAGTTGTCATAAGCCTCCATCACGTTGGCGATCAGCTTCTGCAACTGCTGCATCGCCCACTTATCTATCTCGAACATATCATCGTAGGCTACCGATTGTTGATTAGGGTCGAAATCATCGATATTGCCGAGCAGGTATCTCAGCGTATTTCTAATTTTTCTATAGGCATCTTGTGTCCGTCCTATCAGCTCATCATTGCACCGTATATCTTCCTGATAGTTCACACTTGCCACCCACAGCCGCAGAATATCAGAGCCATATTTTGCAACCTCTTCTTGCGCATTGACGTAGTTGCCCAGCGACTTCGACTGCTTAATTCCCTTCTCGTCGACGGTGAAACCGTGCGTCAAAACGCTCTTAAATGGCGCCTTGCCCGTTGCCCCAAGCCCCGGCAGTAGTGACAGTTGAAACCACCCACGATGCTGGTCCGAGCCTTCCAGGTACAAGTCCACCGGCACAGGCCAGCCCGCTTCCTTCACACACACGCTATACCAGCTACACCCCGACTCAAACCAAACGTCGAAGATATTCTCTTCCTTTTTTAGATCGTCAAAGTCAAACCCATCCGGCAGCTCAAAGTCCTCGCCAAGAATCTCGCGCGGCGAGTCCGTAAACCAACTGTCCGAACCTTTCTCGGCGACATGTTTAGCCACCGCTAATACGGATTCCTTCGTCAGAAGCGCCTCGCCGCGAGAGTTCACAAAGACGGGTAGCGGCACCCCCCAGCTTCTTTGCCTGCTGATGCACCAGTCAGGCCGAGATTCGAGCATTCCCGCAATCCGCTTTTGGCCCCACCCTGGAATCCATCTTACATTGTTCACACTTTCCAGCGCCATATCTCGCAGAGTCCTGCCCACACCAGGCAGTTCTTTGTCAACACTGATAAACCACTGCTCGGTCGCCCTGAATATGACCGGCCCTTTACTCCGCCAGCAGTGTGGATAGCTGTGTACGATCTCGCCCTGCGCAAATAACAGTCCCTTCTCCCGCAAATCGTTGTTCACGACCGTGTCAACCTCCA
>DAOWID010000226.1 GCA_030641115.1 Planctomycetota bacterium
AGGGCCTTTCGCTGCTGGTCCGAAAGCTTGCCGTCAGCCAGTTGCTTCTGCATCTGACTTAGAAGGTCGGAAGCCTGCGCAAAATTACCTTTGGCCAGAGCCAAGCGCAATTGTTGTGACAAAGCGTTAGGCGAGCCTCGCAGTTGCTTGAACATCTTCTGCATAAGCTTTAAGGAGTCCTGCTGCACGGTATTCTGCATCTTCTTGACTCTATCAGAAAGGTCGCCGAGTTTGCGGATTGCCTCGCGCTTGATATCCTCCGGTTTGGCGTCCTTAGGCACATTGTCCAGCTTGGCCAACTCTTCGCTCAATTCGGGATCACCCATTTGCTTTACGGCCAGCTTGACCGTACTGGTGGCCTGTTCGATATCCACTTTAGTCTGTTGAAGCTGTTGCGTATATTCTTGTTCCTGCCGGCGTTTCTTCAGGAAGCCGAGAAGGTCTTTTTGGGGCAAAAATAGAACCAGAATTGCTGCTATAAGCCAGGTGCTGACTACGCAAAGCCAACATCGTGAGGGTCGGATGGGGAAGTGTCCTTTAGGATTCAGGCGTTGAGCCTTTTGGTGAGCTTCGCTGCACGCGGCTTGGGCGAAAGGGTCTTTGGAATCAGCCAGCGCCAATGTCGTGCTGAAACGCTCGTGCAGTCTCAGTCGCTCATCGAGGAGCAGTGAAGCCTGCATGCGACTCGGCTGGCTGAGCAGCCAGAGTAGCAGAACCAGAGCTATCACCGCGCCGGCAAAAATCCATACGGTCGAGTAGTTGATGATGCTTACGGCCAGCAGACGCTCGGCCAAGACGCTCAGCACCGCTATAACCCCAGCGATAGTCAGTACCAGACCGGTCTGCTTCAGCAGCAGATTAATGCTGCACCGGACGCGGACGAGACGGAGCTTTTTTTCAAACGCCTTTCGCATACAACCTCTTCTTGCCAATAATGAGTTCTGCAAAATTGCAGGTTATTGGGTTTTTACGCGGGACGTACTATCTGCGTTCTTAAACCATTAGCCTCTATATTGTAAGACGCGCCACCTTCTGAAAGGTTGCGATTTATTTCCAAATTTACCGAGAATTTCGCAACTTTTGCAGGTCTGTGGGTCATTATACCAGCCAACGAAGATTTTGCAAGTCTTTTTGGAAGCTGTGAAGTCTATCGCTCAATTATGAAAGTGACGTCATATTTGGCTGGCTCTCCTCTTCTTTCCCGCTTTGGCGGTCTTTCCTTGCCGCCATCGTCGCTCCCATCTTCACCGATGCTGTAGACGACGAAGCCGGTCTCAAGTTTATTATATCGCAGGTCCTTGCCGTCGAAAGGGTCTTTGGAGACAGCATCGATGTAGGCAGGGACAAGATCGGCGAGAGTATTTGGAAGACCGCCCGTGGAGAGACGATAACGCTGGATTGCAAGAGCAACCCTGGCGGTGCGAAGGTGAGCGATGCCACTTACATCTATTGTGGTAACTCGGGTAAGCGCGGGCATAAAGATGTGCAGAAGTATATAGATACGGGGTGTTGCCTCAACTCTGGCTTGAATGGCATCGGCTGCCCTTTGACGCTGATGCGGAGGCAATCGCGCAGCTTTGATGCAGCCCTGCATCATGTCAAGGTAAATCAGGGCGCTCTTGTCAGCCAGACCTGTAGCTCTGTAAAGACTGAGGATGGGCGTAGGCGGCATGCCACCGACAGCAGCCGGGTCTACAGACTCGGGCTCCTGGAAGATGCTGATTCCCATACACCGCTCGCCAACAAATCCTACGGAGATGTCGGAGAGTTCCTCGGCATTGGCGATGCACTCGCCAAGCTCGGCCAGTTGCTCGTCTGTGAGTTCGGTCCTGTTTATGACCTGCTCGAGAGTTGATATGGTCAGAGCCTGGCAGGCAATGCGAACAAGCTGCGAGATGATCAGCGGTTCTTTTGCGAGTGAACGAGCGAGTCCCAAACCGGATATCACTGAATCGGTTGCTAACTGAGGCTCGGCATTTTCAGCATGTAAGACAGCTTCGAGTTTAAGGAGCCTGGCGCTGTCACGGATCTCACTCAGATAAGGCATTAGAGCGTCGAAGCCAGCCGTGAAATCCACAGGATAGCGAAAGTGGTCCGCAGCCGCACCTTTGTGAAGCAGCTTCAGTGCCTGTTGATTGTCAGAAATGTGCTGGGCAATGAGGTTCTTGGTTGCTTGGTCCACAGGTTCGGCTCGCGCGGATAGCTCTGCACTGTACACTTTCTGCGCCAAATCCGGGTCCGCCGCACCAAGCAATTTCTGATACCACGAGAAGGCGTCTACTATGTAGTCAGCCCCATTTTCAGCGGATGCCGGTATTGTGTACCAGGCATCCAACTCGGCGCAGGTGGCAGGGTACCCAGCGGCACGTATTGCATCAATCCTGGCTTGCAGCTTAGATCTTACGCTGAGTCTAAAGAGCACAAATGCGGCGATAGCAATAAGGGGCAGTACGATCAGCACGCAGAAAACTGTCATTTTTCGCCGCTTTCGGCGGGTCGTGTCATTGTCTGTCACTGGCAACTTTCCTTTCAGCAGGTTCTTAATGAACCTCTTGTTCACAACAAAGAATTGACAAAAACCCAGCTAAAAATTACAAATATGATAAATGTTTGCAGAATAATAAGCAATGAACACTATGGAGCATAATAGGTGGCGTTTCAGCAGCTTTTCATTTTGTTCGTGACAGGAGCCTATTTGATTCCGGCCTTTGCCAGTCCGCCGGCGGCGGATGCATCGACACAGCCGGCCAATCTCAGTTGCGATGACGCAATACGGTGCGTGCGAAGTTTCGATTTTGAGTCCCTCCGTTTGGCCACTACAGACCTAATCGACACATTCGCCGATCGATATCCCAAAGGCCAACAATATCTGGAGCGTTTGGACAGCTTGGAAGAATCAAGCAGAACCGTTCTCAGGTCTTTCAGCAAAGACGACTGTCCCGCAGAAGCCAGTCCGTTAAGAGTCGCCGACGATCTCACTATGTTACGGCATGATGCCTTGCTTTCTAATCCGTTGCTTGATTTCCAGGAGCTATTGCTTCTGAAACGCAAGCGCGGCCAGCTCGGCTTGCCGGTCAACCACAAGTGCAATTCGGGTATCGCACGAACCGGCTATGACAATGAGATTGCTATCCTTTCACCGATCCGTGCTGACGGAGGTCTGCGAACACTCTTTCGACCAGCAGCAGGCCGATTTGTCGGCGAGATTGACTTGCATTTTGACGCCGACCGGCTGCTTTTCACTATGCCTAAGGGTAAGAGCTGGCAGATCTTCGAGATCAGCGTGGATGGCAGCGTCCTACGGCAAGTGACACGTGGCGAGCACCCGGACGTAGATAACTTTGACGCCTGTTATCTGCCGGATGGGCGAATCGTATTTACATCGACCGCCTCCTACCACGCTGTTCCCTGCTGGCACGGGAAGCAACGAGCGTGCAGTATCTACCTAATGAACGCCGACGGCACGGGCGTACGACAGTTGTGTTTCGACCAGGACCTCGACCTTCACCCGGCTGTGCTGCCAACGGGCCAAGTGATTTTCAGCAGGTGGGACTACACCGGCACAATGCATATCTATTTGCGTCCTTTGATGGTGATGAACCCCGACGGCACGGGCCAGCGGGCAATTTACGGAAGCAACTCATATTGGCCGAACGCCCTCTATTTTGCCCGAGGGATTCCTGAGTCTCCGAACAAGATCGTGACCATTGTAGCTGGGTATCACGGGGTGCCGCGGATGGGCGAACTGGCTCTGCTTGACATCACCAAAGGCTGGCACGAGGCCGACGGGATCGTCCAGCGCATCCCAGGCCGCGGCAAGCCCATCACGCCGATCATCCGCGACAAGCTCGTCGATAATTCGTGGCCGAAGTTCCTCCATCCTTATCCGCTGAGCGAGAAGTACTTCCTGGTTTCCAGTCGGCTTTCAGCCAAGGCCTCGTGGGGCATTTACCTGGTTGATGTGTTCGATAATATGCTGCCGATCTGTGTACACCCGAAGTTCGACTTCTTCGAGCCTATTCCACTTCGCAAGACGCCGCGTCCACCGGTCATTCCCGATAGGGTGGACCTGAGCCGGACCGACGCTGTCGTGTACTTACACGATGTGTATGCCGGGCCAGGACTGGCAGGTGTTCCTCGCGGCACCGTAAAGAGACTGCGGATTGTGGCTTACCATTTCGGCTATCCGGGCATGGCCGGGCCAGACAAGATCGGAAGCGGCGGCCCGTGGGAGGTGATGCGGATACTCGGGACTGTGCCCGTTTACGAAGACGGCTCGGCCATATTCAGTGTTCCGGCCAATACGCCGCTGTGCGTGCAGCCGCTGGATGAAGATAGCAAAGCGGTGCAACTGATGCGCAGTTGGTTTGCCGCGATGCCGGGTGAGGTACTCTCGTGTGTTGGCTGCCACGAGCAGGCAAAGGAAATTCCTGTGACTCATCGTAAGCTCGCCGCCAAGCGCTCGCCGGACAAGATCGAGCCCTGGTACGGTCCAGCAAGGGGGTTCGATTTTGAGCGCGAGGTCCAGCCGGTTTTGGATAGATACTGCGTTGCTTGCCACGATGGTCAGCCATCCGCCGCGGTCCGCCCAAGCCGTCTGGCGGACCGAATTGCCGACTTGCGGTCGGAACGTTACGCCCAGGACTATCGTGGGCGGCCGCTGACGAAGCTGGGTGCCACTCGCTTGCACCCAGCGGTGCGCAAGGCGCTCGGGGGAACGGCGGTCCGCTATACCCCAGCCTACGAGGCATTGGCGCCCTATATTCGCAGGGTCAATATCGAGGACGATGTCGAGCTGCTTGTGCCGGGCGAATACCACGCCGACACAAGTGAGCTGATTCAGATGCTTACGAAGGGACATCATAATGTTCGGCTGGACCGCGAGGCCTGGGATCGGCTAATTACCTGGATCGATCTGAATGGACCATGTCACGGCACCTGGGGCGAGGTCGCTCCGATTCCTGAAGGCGCCAGCCAACGGCGATGGGAATTGTGCCGGTTATACGGTGGTCCAGAAGAAGATCCCGAGGCCGTCCCCGAAATCTCCCGCCCGTCAATCCAGCCGATTATGCCACAGCCATTGTCCGCACAAGAAAGGGAGATTTCAGAAGTTCCCGGCTGGCCTTTCGATGCCGAAGAAGCGCGGTCCGCCGCGGCGGACAAAGCGGCCAGAGAAGTGTTTGAGCGAACGATTGATTTAGCTGGGGGCGTTACCATGGAGTTCGTCTGGATTCCTACCGGCCGGTTTATCATGGGTGATCTGAACGGAGAAGTTGACGAGCGCCCACTTGCGCGCGTATCCATCAGGCGGGACTTCTGGATAGGGGCTTGCGAAGTCACCAATGAGCAATACGGCCGGTTCGATCCCGCCCACGACTCGGGCCGATTTACGAAACGCTACCAGGGTCCGGATGGTCCCGGCCTGTCACTTACGGGTGCAAGGCAACCTGTGGTTCGCGTATCTTGGGAGCGGGCCATGGCCTTTTGCAGATGGCTTTCGCAAGAGACCGGCATGAAGTTCACGCTGCCAACCGAGGCCCAATGGGAATATGCCTGTCGGGCAGGCTCGCAGACGCCACTTTCTTATGGTGATGTGGATGCGGACTTCTCGGCATGGGCGAACGTTGCGGATAAGGCTTTGAGTGTTAGGCCAGGTTCCACGGGCGGTTTGGAGTCAAACATCAACGCCCACTTTGGCAAAGGCATCCTTGAATCGGCTGTCTATGGCGGCAATCCGCCTGTGGCGGACGAGATACGGTTTGACGATGGGGCCATTGCCACGGCAAACGTGGGCAGTTACAAGCCTAATGCCTGGGGCCTGTACGACATGCACGGCAATGTCTGTGAATGGACACGAACGACATACAAGCCGTATCCGTATGAGGCCGATGATCCGCCGCCGGCGGACAATAACCCAGCGGAGCCGGGCCGAAAAGTGGTCCGCGGCGGCTCATGGTGTGATCGGCCTAAGAGATGTCGTTCGGCTTTTCGCTTGAATTACCCACGCTGGCGGCGCGTCTATAACGTTGGTTTTCGTGTTGTTTGCGAGATGTGAGCCAGGCAGCACAGGATTTACTCACAAATATGAAAACAAGGCGACGAAAGACAAAGGGCGGTTTCCTCCTGATGGCTTGTATATGCTTTGCAGGTGTCCCGCATCCTTGCTGGGCCAAGGTGAAGACGCTCGATGTGTCACAACTGTATCTGAAAAAGGATACTTGGCAGCAGACGATGCTCGTTTCGCGCGAGAAGTTCAAGAACCTTCAGGCCACCCGTAAACAAAAAGACGATGTACAAAACAAAATATGGGAACAGATTGAAAGAGACTTTTCTGTCCAGTGCGATTGGGCAAGCCAGGATTATGGAATCGATTTCTGTAAGTGGTTCACTCGTGACACCGACACCGATGTCGAAAAGAGGATCATAGATAAGGCTCTGGCCGAACTTGGTTCAGAGGGCAAGAAATTAGGAACCGATTTCAGACTATTGCATCAATCCGATGTCGCACCAGATGACCGGCGATGGCTGGACCTCTACGTAAAGGTATGCGAAAAGCGACGCGAGATTCGTCTGCAACCACTTCTAAACAAAGGGAACACGATCGTCTTTACCAAGCACTACAATATGGGCGGCTCACATTACGCCTATACGGAGGGCCAGTCCGATGCACAGCATGAGCGGACCTTTGTGCCAGGTTCGGCTCTTTGTTTATTGGAAATGCACGGTATCTACGGCGAGGTACGCACGCTGATTGATGATCCTGACGGCGTGATTCGTGACCCTGACGTTTCCTTTGATGGAAAGCGCATTCTTTTTGCCTGGAAGAAGTCGGACCGTCGGGATGATTATCACCTGTATGAGATGGAGGTGGAAACCGGCCACGTGCGACAGCTTACTTTTGGCCTTGGTTTTGCCGATTACGAAGGTGCTTACCTGCCGAGCGGCGACATTATTTTCAACTCCACCCGCTGCGTGCAGACAGTAGACTGTTGGTGGACCGAGGTCAGCAATCTCTATGTCTGCGATAAGGATGGCAAATATCTCAGACGCCTAACCTTCGACGAGGTTCATACGAACTTTCCAACCGTCATGGAAGACGGGCGAGTGATCTATACGCGATGGGAATACAACGATCGCGGGCAGATTTATCCCCAGGGCCTTTTCCAGATGAACCCGGACGGCACGGGACAGACCGAGTTCTACGGCAACAACTCCTGGTTTCCAACCACGATTATGCACGCCCGTGGTATCCCAGGAACGCAAAAGGTCGTTGCAGTTCTCTCCGGGCATCACACCCATCAGCGCGGCAAGCTTGCAATTATTGATAATCGCGGTGGCCGACAGGAGGCTTCAGGCGTGCAACTGGTTGCGCCGGTTCGCCAAACCGAAGCTGTTCGCGTCGATGCCTATGGCCAAGAAGGCGACCAGTTTCAGTACCCCTATCCGCTGAGCGAAACTGAATTCCTGGTGGCCTACGACCCACAAGGCAGTGCCAATCAGCGATACGTTAGGCCATACGCTATTTACCTGATGGGAATCGATGGCCGAAGGGAGCTACTTGTTGCAGATCCAAAAATTTCCTGTAACCAGCCTATACCTCTTGCCCCACGCAACAGACCACACATGCGCGCCAGTCTGGTGGATTACTGCGAGAAGAAAGGGACATATTATATGCAAGATATATACGTTGGTCCAGGTCTGCAAGGGGTCCCTGAGGGCACAGTCAAGAAGCTCCGAGTCGTTGCGTTGGATTATCGCGCTGCTGGTGTCGGCCAGACCTATAACAAAGGGCCTGGCGGTGGCTCGTTGTCCAGCACACCGGTTGGCGTGGGTAATACGAGCTGGGATGTCAAGGTTGTATTGGGTGACGCTACTGTATATGAAGATGGCTCTGCCCTGTTTACCGTGCCGGCCCGGATGCCTGTCTATTTTCAGGCGCTCGATGACAAGGGACACGCGGTCCAGACGATGCGCAGCTGGTCTACTCTTCAGCCTAATGAGACGCTTTCGTGTGTCGGTTGTCACGAGAGCAAGAATGAGGCGCCGCCGATTGGAAAGACAACTCTGGCTATGAAAGCTGGTCCTCAAAGGCTTAGACCCTTCTATGGGCCGCCACGGGGTTTTAGCTTCAACAGGGAGATTCAGCCGATCCTCGATCGGCATTGCGTCACCTGTCACACAGGCAAAGAAACAGAGCCTTTTAGTCTTTCTGGAAATCAAACCATAGGTCAGGATTCTAAAAGGAGGTGGAGCGACTCCTATCTGGCTTTGACGGGCGCTCGTTTGATTGAATGGCCTGGGGCAGGCTCTTATTATAGAGGTAATCAGGATGCCGAACTGGTAAACTGGATCAACAATATGTCTGTTCCGACAATGCTGCCGCCTTATTATAAGGGCGCAGCGAAGAGTAAACTCATCACCTTGCTCGAAAACGGGCACGAGGGCGTAAAACTCTCACAAGAAGAGATGGATAAGATCGCCTGCTGGATTGACCTGCTGGTGCCGTACTGCGGCAACTACACCGAGGCTAACGCCTGGTCCCAAGAAGAAGTGCGCAAGTACGAGCACTTCCTTAAGAAACGTAAGCGTATGGAACAAATAGAGCGAAAGAATATCGAGGAATTGACCGCAGCCGAGCGATCGCTCGAAAATGCTCAAATACAGACAGTAATGGCTAACGACAGTAGTCGGAATTAAGCTGTCAGGCGCACAGAAAATCTCGTAAAAT
>DAOWID010000288.1 GCA_030641115.1 Planctomycetota bacterium
ATTGTTAAATACAGCACCGTAGCAACAGCCATAGAGGGCCAAGGCAGGGTCCAGTCAATCAAATTGAAAAACGTTAAAAGCGGTCAGGAAGAAGGCTATCCCTGCGATGGGGTCTTTATATTTGTTGGTATGGAGCCCAACACCGATTTTTTGAAGGGCTTTGTGGAGCTGACCGAGAAAGGGTTCATCAAGTGTGACTGCGCGTATCTTCGAACCAGTGTGCCGGGCGTTTTCGTGGCGGGCGACTGTAGGATAGGCGCAACTATGCAGCTCGTCACAGCCGTCGCCGATGGCGTTATTGTTGCTATGATGCTCAAGGAGTATTTCAGGGATCCGAACTGGTGGAAAGAACCGGTCAGCGACTTGCTTCAACCTGGTGGGTGGTAGGCTAAGCGGGTCCCATAAAATCTTTGCACAAGAGGGTGGATTTGAGCAGTCAGTTCGCCTATGATTACAATTAGGTAAGCTTAGCGCTTTGTGACAGCTACAATGACGGACGTCGTTCTGAGCGCAGCGAAGAATCTCTCCTACGCAGGCCAGATGCTTCACTTCGTTCAGCATGACAACTTATCAGACGGTGTGGCACACATGACTTGTGTTTTTTGCGGATGTTTGTTGCTTCGTGTATTTACAAGAGTTTTGCAAAAGTTCTGTATTTAGGGAAAGGCCAGCGGCGCGCCTGCGAAAGGGCACCATGTCGAATCTTGGCTGAAAGGATAAAGCGATGGCTGCCAACGTAATTGAGCTAACGGACCCTACTTTTGATGAGGTCGTTCACGGCTCCGATGTGCCGGTACTGGTTGATTTCTGGGCGCCTTGGTGCGCACCTTGCAAGATGATGGCTCCTATTCTAAAGGAAATCGCCGATCAATACGCGGGCAAAGCCGAAGTCTGCAAGCTCAACACCGATCAAGCCCGTGATAGTGCAGTGGAATTCGGCATCAGTGCGATACCGACCACCATTTTGTTCAAGGACGGCCAGGTGCAGAAGAAATGGGTCGGCTTAACCAGCAAGAAGGATCTGACCGCTGCAATCGACGAGCTACTCTGAGACAGGCAATTTGCCTTTACACTCAACCTTTGCCAGAACTGTAGGCGTATCTGCAAGAGGTTGCATAAAAGCACCAAGATGATTTACGAGGACCTCAAGGGCAAGAAGGTTTTAGTGACTGGCTCCAGCAGTGGAATTGGTGCAGCAACGGCGGTGATGTTTAGCCGGCAGGGCTGCTTTGTCGGAGTCCATTACTTCCGGACGAAAGCCGGCGCCGAAAAAACACTTGAGCAGGTCAAAAAATGCAGCGACGGTGTTTTACTTTGCGCGGACATGCGGGAGCCGGGCCAGGTTAGGCAAATCGTGGAGAGTTTCGCCAAACAGGCTGGTGGCATCGATGTCCTTGTTAATAATGCCGGCTCGCTGATTGAGAGGCAGCCTTTCGAGACTGCCACCCTCGAATATCACGAAGACGTATATGCGACGAACGTCCGCAGCGTTTTTTTGGCGACGCAGGCGGCCTTGCCCTATTTGAGAAAGAGCCGGGGAAATATTGTTAATATTGGTTCGGTGGCCGGCCACAACGGTGGGGGCGAAGGCTCCGGATTGTATGCCGCGGCTAAAGCAGCGGTCGCCACCGAGACTATAGCAATGGCGAAGGAATTTGCCCGCTATGGTGTCCGAGTCAACAGCGTCTTTCCCGGCTTTATTGAGACACGCTTTCATCAGCGATTTAGTTCGGATCAGCGCAGGAGGAAAGTTGCCGCCGAGACCCCACTTGGCAGGAATGGTACCGCCGAAGACGTGGCAAAAGCGGTCTTATTCTTGGCGAGCGAGGCTGCCGACTTTATTACGGGCGAATATATCGCTGTCAATGGTGGTTTGTATATGAGGGCCTGAAAAACACTACTTGCCGTACATGGCTCTCTTCGCTATACAAGCAGTGGGAGAATGTGGGCGGTGATTCAATGAAAGAGAACTAAAGAATGCTTAATGAACTGAAAGCTGAGTTATCGGTAGTCAAGATGCGGTTTATCCAAGAGACTATTTCTCCGGATCAAGCATGTGTGTTATTGGCGTTTGCCACTACAAAAATCCCAGGCGAGGTCAGAGCCAAGTATTTCCGCCACTTGGGAATCTCTAGCGTCCATGCAGATGTTCATGTTGAGGCTGCGGGCGATTCGTCCTTGGTACTCGATGCGATTGTGCGAGTTAAGTTGACCTATAAGGGTGATATGGTAAGGTCATCTGAACTCACAAGGCGAGAGATTAACGACCGATTACAGGACCTGGCACAAGAGCGCTGCGCGCAACAAGTTCACAAGGAAATCACAGCGGCTTCAAAACACCAGAACATATAACATTGCCAGGCAGTGCTCTGCAGGATTGACTCTCTATGCAATTTTCTACAAGGATGCAGAATAAACGATGGGTAATTCACCCGCCGGACGACCGCGGCGTCCAACTTGCCAAATCTCTAAAACTTGCGCCTCTTGTAGCACAGGTCCTAATCAATCGTGCAGTGACCGACGCCCAGGCCGGCGCCGTTTTTCTCAGGCCCAAACTGACGGAGCTAATTGGCCCCGAGCAGATGCCGGGGATAGAACCGGCGGTTCGCCGATTAAAGCAGGCTATTGAAAACAAAGAAAAGATCACGGTCTATGGCGACTATGATGTGGACGGTATTACCGGCGTCTCGATTCTGTGGCAGATTCTAAGGCTGCTTGGTGCTGATGTCGATTACTATATTCCTCACCGCGTGGATGAAGGCTACGGCTTGAACGCCGAGGCTATCCGGTCGCTGGCAAAATCCGGCAGCAGGCTCCTGATCACCGTTGATTGTGGCATTGCTGCGCTGAGCTGCGCTGAGATCGTCGAGCAATTGGGCCTTGAGTTGATAATAACCGACCATCACCAGCCGGAAGCCGAGCTGCCTAAAGCCGCCGCCATCGTGCATCCAGCGCTAGAAGAATCATATCCTAATCAGGATTCGTCCGGCTCGATGGTTGCCTTTAAGTTGGCCTGGGCAATTGCCAACGAATTCAGCCCAAGCCGAAAACTTGAACCCAGATTACGCGAATTCATGCTAAATGCAACGAGCCTGGCGGCAATAGGCACGGTGGCCGACATTGTAGATATTCGGGGTGAAAACAGGGTTCTGACGAGCTACGGGCTTAAAGCCCTGCCGCAGTGCAAGCTCTGTGGGATGCAAGCCTTGATCGAGTCGGCTGGATTGGCTGGGAAGGGGCTTGACAGCTTCGACATCGGCTTTCGGCTGGCGCCAATGCTCAACGCAGCGGGGCGAATGGGACATGCGCGCCTGGCTGTGGAGCTTCTAACAAGCGACAGCCAGATTCGCGCAATGCAAATAGCCGAATACCTGAAAACGCAAAATAGTCAGCGACAGCTTTGCGGGCGAAAAATATTCAAACAGGCCTGTGAGATGATAACTGGGCGGGGGCTGAACCATCCTGACCGAAAGAGCATAGTGCTTGCAAGCGAAAACTGGCACACGGGCGTATTAGGAATTGTGGCCTCGAGGATAGTGGAGACGTTTTATCGTCCCACGATTGTGATTAACGCTCCCAACACGACCGGGACTGCCCAGGGCTCCGGCCGGTCAATTCCGGGCTTCTGCTTGCTCAGTGGGATCAGAGCCTGCTCGGAGCATTTGGTCAAATTCGGCGGCCACAAAATGGCAGCCGGTATTACTGTGGAAGTCGAGAAAATAGACGGATTTGCAGCCGCATTTGAAGCCTATGCAAAGCAAAATCTGAAGGACGATGACATTGTCGCTAAACTTCATGTCGATGCAGTGGCTCCACTGAGTGAATTTCAAAGGGACGCAGTCAGCCAGCTCCAAATGCTTGGCCCTTTTGGGCCTGGCAATCCGGAGCCGCTTTTCGCAACAAAGGGCGTCCGTCTCGCTTCTGCTCCCAGAAAGGTCGGCCTAAAGGGCGACCATTTGCAGCTTGCAATAACCGACAATACAAACTCTGTCCGCTGCATCGGCTTCGGAATGGGCAAATTCGAGAAGAAGCTGCTTGAGAACGAGTTCTTCAATGTTGCCTATAAGCCGCAGATTAATACCTATAACGGCAATAGCAACGTCGAACTTGTCCTGGCCGACATCCAGTTCGAGTAAGACACATATCCCCCGTCTGGCCTGCCGTGTCTTTGGAAATTATCTCAAAACACAATTTGTCATTCTGAGCGCAGCGAAGAATCTCTTATTCTGGCTGGCCAGACCCTTTCCGCCTTCGGCGGACTCAGGGTGACAGTTTTGAGATAGTCTGTTAGTTTCTGTTGACCATCACCTTGTCGATTTTGAACTGGCCCAAAGTAGTGACTAAATTAAAGAAGTCCTCAAGATTGCCGTTGCCGACTGCCAGAGCAATATGCCCAGGGCCGTAGCCACCTCGTCCTGCACCCTTAAACGCCGGATCCATACCAACCCATTTGCCAGGTTCCCGCGAAGCGGGGTCCCCACCGATATAGGCCTGCACCCAGGCGTGGCCACCGAATCCATTCTGCCGACCGGCAAATTCCTTCACATACGCCAGTCCCGTAGCAATCTGAGCGGGAATTCCAACAGCTCTGCACATCGCTGCGGCAAGCACCGCATGCTCGCTGCAATCGCCCTGCTTACTTGCCGCCACCTCAATCGCTGATGCGTAGCCGACTGATAGGCTTTTGTTCTCGATGTAGTCGCCCACAAACTGTTCGATTCTCCTGACAGCCTCAGCGGCATCTTTCGTCTTACCAACGGCACGACGGGCAAGGTCGATTATCTCCTTGCGATCGCTCTGCAGAAACCTGTTAGGCTTCATCGCCTCCAGGATTGTCTCGTCCCTGCCTTTGTAGGGAAACCGTGCCCCCGGCGCCGCCGCAACGGGCTCGACAACTACTATCACCTTGCCGTTTTCGAGCTTGCGTACCCTTTGATTGTCATTGGCTGGTATCGCTAAACGGGCTGCTCCACTGGTAGGGTTGAGTAGATAGCTAATTGATTTGGCTGAGCGGACGTCACCCAGTGGCATCGGGCTGGCCAAGAACAGCTTATCAATTATCTCAAACACATCATTCTTACCGAGCGCAAAGGCCTCGGCGCAGGCGACCATCTCAATTTTCATTCCTGCCATCGGCATGATGATTTTCTGAGTCCCAAGCTCGTCATCTACATAGCTGGTGCTGACAATTTCACCGGCTCCGGGCATAGTATAGGTGCTTGTAACCTCTGTTAGAGGCACAACACGTCCAAGCAGGTCAACGTTTCGTCTTGGTCCAATGCGTATTTGGGTGTCAAGGGCCTGCATGATCCCCGAACTGAATATCTTGGCGGTGTAGCTCGTACCTTCCTTCAGACCTTTTTTGAGTGTCAGCAGACGCAGGCCTTCAGCCATCACAGCGCCTCGCGGCCATTCAAGCGTGCCTTTTTGCTCGACCCCCATCGATGCTGTTGTCAGACTTACGACTCCTTGGTTGTTTATTGTACCAGCCACTTTCATGGCCAGGCCGCTGAGTTCCTGCACGACCTCAAAACCCAGCGGTCTGCCCTCGGTGGTTTCGATGCTGGTCTCCGTCATATCCATAGTCACCGGTATGTTGCCTCGGCTTATCGTTATGCGGATTTTTTCGCTGGTGGTTACTTTCCCATCGGCTACGACCCGATTTCGTACGGCGTAGCCGACCTTCTTGCCTTCCATAAAGACTGCAAGGTAGTCCGTTTCGGTTCCCGCGGAGCGCGGTTCATTGGCTAATGCAAGCCCCTGCAGACCAGCTACCACCAACACTAAGCTTACGCCAATCAAGTAGCGTACCTTCATAATCTCATTCCTTTCATAATACTGTCTTTGTACTTCCCAAAACCTGTTCTGGTTCGTTGTCCCAAGTCTGTTATATGTGTCTTATAGGCAATCTAACGCACCTGCAATTATAACCACAGGGCGATGATCTTTCAGCATAATAATTCCGCCAAATCGCTTGTTATCTCTTGCCTCGCCGGGAAAAAGACGGTGCGGCGTACAGCCATCCAGCCGTCGCTCAACAAAAGCGGTGCGGTTGCATTATTATGCCCGTTGGCGTAAAATGGTCGGCATAAGATAAGGACAATACGCAGTATGGAATTATGACCTTCAACGGACTATTAGAGTTGGTCTCTTCAACCCGCCCGGCGCGGGCTCCAGGTATTCGCGTTGATTCACGCTCTGTCGAAGAGGGCGACATCTTTGTGGCTGTCAAAGGCACCGTTTATGACGGCCACGACTTCATCCACCAGGCTCTGGCAAAGGGCGCAAAATATATCGTCGCTCAGAATCCTGAACCGAGCATCGAGCATCGAGCATCGAGCATCGAGGTTATTATTGTTGACGATTCCGCCGAAGCGGCAGCGGTTCTTGCGCAGGCAAGCAGGGGCAATCCAGCTTCGCAACTGACCAATTTGGCCGTTACCGGCACAAACGGAAAAACTACTGTTGCATATCTGGTCCGTTCCGTGATTCAAAAGGCCGGCGAAAAGTGTGGGCTTATCGGCACCATCATTTACGATACCGGCTCAGCGAGTTGCCAGGCAGTCCTGACAACACCTGATTGCTTGGCCATCGCCGAGACACAACAGAAAATGGTTAAGGCCGGCTCAAAATATATGGTGATCGAAGCCAGCAGCCATGCCCTTTCTCAGAATCGTCTCGCAGGGATTGACTTCACGGCAGCCGCATTCACCAACCTCGCCGGCGACCATCTGGATTACCATAAGACCAAAGAAGATTATTTGGTCGCCAAAACAAAACTCTTCTCTGCTCTGGCACCTGATGCCACGGCAGTGTTAAACAAACAATCACCAGAGGCCCACCATATCGCGAAGAACACCGCTGCTAAAATTCTTTGGTATGCGGTTGACGAACCTGCTAACATTATTGCTCATATCGAATCGATGGACGCAGATGGAAATGTTTTTATTTTGGAATGTGCCGGGTCACGAGTCACGAGTCACGGGTCACGGGTGAAGACCCCATTACTGGGCCGATATAATGTTAGTAACCATCTGGCGGCAGCCGGCTTGTGCCTCGCGGCCGGTTTCGACTTGGCAACGATAGCGGCTGGCCTTTCAGCCTTGCGGGCAATACCAGGCCGATTGGAAAAACTCGATTGGCAGGGTGACTTCACCGTTCTTATCGATTATGCGCATACCGACGATGCCTTAAAAAACGTGCTTGCCACATTGAAGCCTCTGTGCAAAGGTCGGCTAACGGTCGTTTTCGGCTGTGGCGGAGATAGAGATAGAACCAAACGCCCGCGCATGGCCAAAGTCGCCGAGCAATTAGCCGATTCTGTCATCGTTACCAGCGACAATCCTCGGACCGAGCAACCCGAAGCTATAATTGACGATATAATCACCGGCTTCGAGAAAGGTCTCCCGACGCGCAGCAGTGAAATACGCGATACGCGATACGCAATACGCAATACGATAACAATTGAGCCGGACAGAAGAAGAGCTGTTGAATTAGCAATAAAAACCGCCGGCAAGGATGACATTGTAGTCATTGCCGGCAAAGGCCACGAAACATATCAGATAATCGGAAACAAGAAACTTGATTTCAGCGACAAGGCAGTGGCCGAAGAATGTCTTGAGAAATGGATTAGAAGAAGTAGAGAATTAAACGCTGATCGACATTTCTATTGATGAAACATGATCTTTTTATACTTCAACAGGCTGATTGTGTTTTTTACAGTTGAGGATTTTCCTGGCTAAGTATCTCTTTCAGGACGGATTCTGTCGCCTCAGCGAGTGTTTGCAGAACTCCTGGAAGGCTTGGAATATCTTTGCTGCCTCTGTAAGAAAGGGTGCGGCATGTCGAAATCGGCTGGAGGTTGGATCCGCTGATGCGTGTTTCGGAAGCCAATTGTAGTCTTTTTTGGAGACATTTCCAAAGCCCGACATTACTGGCAATCCGGCATCGCGGGAAAAACCGGCTCCAAGAAAAAGAACGATGTCGCGTTTAGATGATGACACAGATCGCGCCTCTTCTTTTACAATCCGTGAGCAAATGCTCGTGTGGCTTCTTCCGGAATCTCGATGGGAAGAAAGAGATCTCGTGGATAGAGGTAATCTTCCCCAGATTCATCAATGACCCGGATCTGCGCGTGAGCTTCGGCCTGAGGGTCTGGAATACACTCATATATCTTGCGTGCTTCTAATGAGACCGGATAGTTCTCATTCCTGACGCACAGAACGTAATGCTGTGTATCTGCTTTTCTGCTCATGACAATATTCGCTTAATCTTACATTCTTTCCTGCCGACGGCGCTCATTTCGTACCAATGAACTTCGGCTTTACAAACGGTCCCGTCCGGCAACCTTACTTTTGCAATACCCTTGAGCTTACGCCAACGACCATCGCCGTAGAACCTCTTTAGTCTCTTGATGACACGGATCGTGCTGCCGACGGCAATCGTCTCCACATTGGCAATGTCACCGATGATTTCGAAATCCTTGGCCATTTCCAACATTATAGCACAATCGTATCATATCAACAAGCATTTGCCCTGTTATCCCTATCATCGTGTAAACACACACTTGATTTTTAACTCCTGCATGCATATACTGCACCTGGCAAAGCTATCTTTGCCCTGCCCGTTTCTGCAACTGTAAAATGGATTCTCGAAAAACGAGAATGAAAGAATTCTCAGTCGATATCTTGGGCCAAATAATAAAGGCGCATCCCGAGCGAGATACGAGGCGTGAATCACAAGCCGCGAATCACATTTCTTGTTTCACCGGCGTAAGTACCGATTCGCGAGCTGCCAAGGCCGGCGACTGCTTTTTCGCTATCCTGGGTGAGAACTTCGATGGTCACGCTTACATAGCTGACGCCTTTGCCAAGGGGGCCGTTTGTGCCGTGGTCAAGAGGGAATTCGATGATTCCAAATTTGCCGACAAAGCCATACTCAAGGTTAGCGATACCATAGAAGCTCTCGGCGATTTCGCCAGAGAATACCGGCGGCAGGGCGGCTTCAAGGTGGTCGCAATAACCGGCTCGGTAGGCAAAACAACGACACGACAAATTGCTTATCACGCTTTGAGCCGGCACTTCCGGGTTGTTCAGGCACCAAAGAATTTTAATAACAATATAGGCCTGCCTTTAACACTGCTTGGTGCTGACCCAAAGGACCAGATCATTATCGCTGAACTCGGTACGAATCATCCCGGTGAGATAGCTTACTTGGCTCGCATCGCCCAGCCGGATATTGCGGTTGTAACTAACACCTATCCCGCTCATTTAGAAGGGTTTGGTGACTTGCAGACGATAATTCAGGAAAAATTATCCATATCCGAGGGGCTACGGCGCGATGGTGTTTTGATTATCAACGCTGATTCTGACCGATTGATAGATGCCTGTCGGGCCAAAGGCGTCACATTTATGACTTTCGGCAGATTGGTGGGCTCTGACTACCGCGTCCAGGACATTACTTATGATGGTTTCGGCAGCAGTTTCACCATCTACGGCCCTGGGCAAAGCGGGAACGGCACGCAAATTTGCTTACCTATACTGGGGCTTGGCAACGTCCAAAATGCACTTGCCGCCTGGGCTATTTGCAGCCAGTGTGGCCTGTCCATTTATGATTTTGCTCGTGCCATAAAGACACTGCCAAACGTCCCTATGCGCGCAGAACCTCTGCAAATCGGGACGCTGACGGTGCTAAATGACTGCTACAACGCGAACCCAACCTCAATGAAAAATGCGCTGGATATATTGACAGGGCTCCATGCAGTCTCCGGCTCAGCCCAGAAGCGCCGGCTGGTTTTTGTTTGCGGTGACATGGCTGAACTGGGAGAGCAAGCGGAAGCCTTGCACAGCGAGCTGGGCGCCTCTATTGCGCGGGCAAACGTGCAGGTATTACTGGCTGTTGGCAGATTTGCCAAAATCACTGCCGCAGCCGCAAAGAGTGCTGCCGAGTACGCTTTGCGCGTGGAGTGTTTTGAAGACGGCCTTGCAGCTTGTAATAATCTGGCACAATTCATAGAACGTTACGATATAATACTGGTCAAAGGTTCGCGGACAGCGAAGCTGGAAATGGCCGTTGAAAAACTAAAAGAGCTGTTCTCGTGAATCGAGATTAGTGGATCGACCCGTGAATCACTCGCAGTGAGATGTAAGATGGTGTACCATTTGTTGTGGTATTTGCGCGAGGTTTTTACCGAGGGGCTGCTGCACTTTTACGCCTACCAGAACGTGGTATTTCGCTCCGTCATGGCGATATTGAGCAGCTTTCTGATTGCTGTTTTGATCGGCCCCAAGATTATTCGCTGGCTGATGCGCAAGAAGATTGGAGACCGCCCGGAATTTCATCATGCCACGCTCAACGAATTGACCAAAGAAAAGGCCAATACGCCTACAATGGGCGGCCTAATTATTATCCTTTCGGTTCTCGCGACCACCTTACTATGGGCCAAGTTGACCAATCCCTTTATACAAAAGGCGATCTTCTTAGTGATATGGTTTGGCTTGCTGGGTGGCGTAGACGACTGGTTGAAGCTCACCGCAGGTTCCCGCCACTGGACCAGAGACGGCCTGCAGCCCTGGGAAAAGCTCATCTTTCAAATCGGAGGGTCGGTACTAATAGCACTGTATTTGTACCGCGATTTCACCAACCTTGATGACGCCAAAATATTTTGGCTGTGGCTGCCGTTCAGCAAACATCCCATTCCCCTGCCCTTGGCCAACTGGATGTTTGTGTTGGTAGCGATTCTTTATATGTCAGCCACGAGCAACGCGGTGAACTTGGCCGATGGTATGGATGGATTAGCTGCCGGCTGCATTGGAATGGTCAGCCTGGTCCTGGTCGTGCTCTGCTATGTCGCCTCTGAAACGATGTCACGCGTGACCACCGTCACCTGGGCAAGTTACCTTCTACTGCCGCCCATTCCCCAGGCAGGCGAGTTGAGCATCTTTTATTCGGCAATCTTGGGGGCTGTACTTGGATTCTTATGGTACAACTGCCATCCCGCTCAGGTCTTTATGGGTGATGTTGGCTCGCTTCCTTTGGGTGCTGCGATGGGCTACGGTGCGTTGGTGACGAGGAACGAAATTCTGCTGTTAATTATCGGCGGCGTATTCGTCATTGAACTGTTTAGCGTAGTATTGCAGGTTGCCTATTTCAAATACACCGGCGGAAAACGCCTTTTTAGGTGCGCACCGCTGCACCATCATTTTCATTTGGCCGGCTGGAGCGAGCCACAGGTCGTCGTTCGCTTTTGGCTGTTAGCCGCCGCCTTCGCCGCCATCGCTCTGGCGACACTCAAAATCCGCTAATCTGGTTGAATACTGGCAAAAGGGAACTGACCGGCTAAAAGAGCTTCAAAGGCAAGCAAAAGAAAAGAAATAATCAACGCAGGGCTTTTTACATGGTCTTACCTACGTTGGCCGGAACTAACGAAACCCATCGGACTCCGTACGCCTTGGCCTCCGCGGTTCAAAACCTGGATGCAAATCAAGCGTCAAGTACAGCACTTTATTAGGGCCTTGGTATTCCAATATCTTTGCAAATTTTATAGGATAATGCCTGATCAATCTCTCGGTGTCGGGGAACAGTGGTTACTTTCATTGCCCTCCTATTAACATAAACCGTATGATTTCCACCTTCACGCAAAAATTCACACCCATGTTTCTCCAAATGCCGGATAAGGGCCCTGCGTTTCATACTGTAATTGTTCCTAAAGGCTCTTTTATGATGTCTTTTTCTGAAATGCTTTCTTCAGCAAGTTGTCGATTAGCTTCGAGCACCAGGTGAATAGCCTCGATTAAATTTCTCTTGGTTTCTTCTAAGGTAGCTCCCTGCGTATTAGCGCCTGGAAGCTCTTGCACATATCCTATATATCCTTGTGGAGACTTCTCGAAAATTGCAGTAAGTGTTTCTTTCATCTTTGCTCCTTTCTTTGGTTCAAAATATGGGTGCAAACCAACGGTCAAAAGTCCCGCTACTACCAGCAGTATAATGGCCGGAATTGTCAGAAGATGCAAGAAAAAAATGAGACTGTAGTAGCGTTACAGATCCTATATAAGCCGTGGATTGACCTATATAGGATCCAAATTGGTTAATCGCAGCTTCGCCCAAGACACGATTTACGATTCAGAAGTTACACACCGCGGTGTTCTTCGCTGTGGAGTCGGACGTTTTGCCTATAGCGTTGCGAATTGTCGGAAGTGGTTTTGTCCAATTCTTTCTGGGCAAGAAAGATTTTGACGGCGGTGATCCCACAACCCACCCCTCCAACAAAAAAGACTATTGCGGCAAGTGTCGCGAAAAATCTCGGCAAAAGGTAGATCATGAACCCAAAGCCGATCAGGACCAGCCCAACGATGAATATTCCCGCTGCGATCCCTCGAGATGCTTGACAAATTGCATTTGTCCAGAAACGAAAGCTCATTGTTCGTATCTCATATTTTGTGCCCTGTGACCCGCATCTCGAGCGAGCAACGAGTCACAGGGCATCCACTTGTCGCGGACCGAATTAGTCTCTGTTACGGAAAGGCGAAACCGGCAATGTCACCCCTGCGAAAGCAGGGGTCTACGGCGAAAGAACTGGATTCCTGCTTTCGCAGGAATGACAAATGCTGTTTCCGCAACAGGAACTAATTAGTACATTCCACCTCCCGGTGGCATCGCAGGAGGTGCCTCCTTCTTTTCAGGAATCTCACTAACGATTGCATCGGTCGTTAGCAGCAGTGAGGCAATTGAGGCGCCGTTCTGCAGTGCGATCCTTTCAACCTTTGTCGGCACGATCACGCCGAACTTGATCATGTTGCCATAGTCTTTGCGCAACGCATCGTAGCCGAAGTTCTTGTCTTTGTTTTCCATAACCTTTTGAGCTACGATTGAGCCGTCCAGCCCTGCGTTCACAGCAATCTGCTTAATCGGCGCCACCAGCGCTCTTCGGACTATATCAACGCCGATCTTCTCATCGCCGGGGGCTTTGACTTTCCCCAATACTGCCAGAGCTCTGAGCATCGGCACTCCACCTCCGGGCAGGATACCTTCCTCGACCGCTGCTCGACAAGCGTGAAGCGCATCTTCAACGCGTGCCTTCTTCTCCTTCATTTCCGCTTCGGTCGCTGCGCCAACATTGATCTGCGCCACGCCGCCGGCCAGCTTTGCCAATCTTTCCTGCAGTTTTTCAATATCGTAGTCGCTGGTAGAGTTGTCGATTTCGGTCTTGATCTGCTCGATTCTGCCTGTGATTGCTTCCGTGCTGCCGGCCCCTTCGATGATGGTTGTGGTGTCTTTGTCGATGGTAATTTGTTTTGCTCTGCCGAGCTGCCTGAGTTCTATATTCTCTAACTCCAGCCCCAGGTCCTCAAAGATAGGCTCAGCGCCTGTCAGAACACTGATGTCACTGAGCAGCGCCTTTCGCCTGTCACCGAAGCCCGGTGCTTTGACGGCCGCTGCCTGCAGCACGCCGCGCAGTTTGTTGACGACCAGAGTAGCCAGTGCCTCGCCCTCGATATCTTCAGCGATGACCAACAAGGGTTTTCCCTGCTTGGCTATCTTCTCAAGCAGCGGAACCAGCGATTTTACCGAACTGATTTTCTTCTCGTGCACGAGAATGTACGGCTTCTCCAGCACGACGGTCATATTCTCAAGGTTGTTGATAAAGTGTGGGCTAAGGTACCCCTTGTCGAACTGCATGCCTTCGACCAGGTCGACGTTCGTCTCCAGAGACTGGCCTTCTTCGACTGTGATGACGCCATCTTTACCGACTTTGTTCATAGCTTCAGCCAGCTTCTTCCCGATTTCGGCATCCTGGTTTGCTGAGCAGGTTGCGACCTGTTCGATCTGCTTGCTCGACTCAACGGGGGCGCTCATCCTGTGCAGCTCATCGACGATTGCCTCGACAGCCTTATCGATACCACGTTTTACCTGCATTGGATTGGCTCCGGCTGTGATGTTTTTGAGGCCTTCATCAAAGATGCTCTCAGCTAGAATGGTTGCCGTGGTAGTCCCGTCGCCGGCCACGTCGGATGTTTTCGAGGCCACTTCCTTTACCATCTGCGCGCCCATATTCTCGTATGAGTCCTCCAGCTCGATCTCTTTAGCCACTGTGACACCGTCTTTGGTAACGGTGGGCGAACCGAACGATTTCTCTAAAACCACATTTCTGCCACAAGGCCCAAGCGTGATCTTCACCGCATTTGTCAGTTTCTTCACACCTTCCCGAATAGACCCACGCGCATCAGTACCAAAAGCTATTTTTTTAGCTGCCATATTCTTCTTTCTCCTTTTCGATTCGTATATTGATAGTCAATTCTACCTCTCTCACTTTTCAATTACCGCCATAATGTCTGACTCATCCATGATTAGATATTCTTTGCCGTCGATCTTTACCTCCGTCCCGGCATAGCTTGTGAAGAGCACCATATCACCCTTTTTAACCTGCAGCTTTTTGCGTGTTCCGTCGTCAAGCACCTTGCCCTCGCCGACGCTAACAATCTTTCCTCTTTGCGGCTTTTCTTTTGCGGCGTCCGGCAGGACAATTCCGCCGGCTGTCTTGTTTTCCGCCTCGACACGCTGAACAAGAACCTTATCTGCCAATGGTCGAATCTTCATTTTGTCCTTACTCCTTTCAAAAAACTTTACACTTCGTACTTTCCTTCATCTTTCGCGCAAACTGCCAAGGCTCACAAATACACGACAATCATACTGAGATCCCCTACGGCTATTCGGCAAAGATGTAGCTATTATACTTTTTTATGAACAATCTGTTCAGTTGCTCCTTCAGAATATGCATATCGACCGGCTTATCAATCACACTGAAAACATCGAGTCGCAACGCATTGTCCAGCAGAGATTCGCCCGCCGCCCTTGTCAGCAGGATACAAGGCAGCAGCGGATAACGCTTTCGGATGATCTTTATTGTCGCGAGCCCGTCTGATATTCCCGACTCCATGTCCACTATTGTGGTGTGAATCCGTCTTCGCTCGATGATATGGACAAACTCATTTGCGTTGTCAGCGACCATCAGATTGATACCTCTTGGCCGGAGTATATTGCGCACGGCCTCCGGCCAGGCCCAGTTTGCCCCGCTGGCCAGAAGATTGATCTCTTCAAGTTTTGAAAGGTTCGAAACCATATATTCACACTTTCTACCTGACGGGTGCAAATATCATGCCAAATGGCTCGGCGCAGACCATCCTTGCATAAGTGCTTATTATGAAGATGGTTACGTTGGCACGATTTGCTCGGGGCAATCTGGCAAAATTGCAGCCTACCCCAATTGCCCTGCCAGCCTGGCAGACTCATTGCTCTGGGCCGTCTATTTCATCAGCTTTATGATCTCATCAAGGTCGTTCGCGGCTTCGACAGGCGGATTGCTAAATTGGCCCTGTTTCTCCTTGTGGTAATTGACGGTCAGATTTGGGTCTTTTAGCGGGTGGCCGGTCAAGACGCAGGCAACTCGCTCATCTCGTGCGATAAGCCCTTCGGTTCTGAGATGCTTCAAGCCAGCTACTGTTGCGGCTGAAGCCGGCTCACAGCCCAATCCGTATTTGCCAATAATCGCCTTTGCATCACAAATTTCTTCGTCTGTTACCGCACGTACGACGCCGTCACATATATCAATTGCTCGCAGACATTTTATCAGATTAACCGGACGGGAAATTTCTATCGCCGAAGCGCACGTATGTGGCGAAAAGTCGCGAGCGGTCAGATCGGCGTAATAGTCGTCGATGATTGCCTGCTCGACATGGCCCTTATTCCAGAGAAGTTTCTTGTTGTTGACCAGGTCGGTCAGCGTGTCGGCGCCGGTAGAATTTATGATGGCCATTCGCGGTATTCGCGCAATTAGACCAAGCTCTTTCAATTCAAAGAAGGCCTTGCCGAAGGCGCTGGAATTGCCCAGGTTTCCGCCGGGTACGATTATCCAGTCCGGCACTTCCCAGCCCAGCCTCTCGATGATTCGATACATTATCGTCTTTTGCCCTTCCAGCCGGAACGGGTTTACTGAGTTGAGGAGGTACAATCCGAGCTTCGTGCACACATCTTGAACCTGACGCATACAATCGTCGAAGTCGCCGAGTATTTGAATGGTCTGCGCACCGTAATCCATTCCCTGGCTAAGTTTGCCAAAGGCGATTCGGCCGGAGCCGATAAAGACCGTACATTTCAGGCCGCAACTGTGCGCATACAGAGCCACGGCTGCGGAAGTATTGCCCGTCGAAGCACAAGCGCAGGATTCTGCGCCGATCATCATTGCATGGCTGAACGCAGCGGCCATGCCGTTGTCCTTGAACGAGCCGGACGGATTCAGTCCTTCATATTGCAGATATAAACAGCCAGGCCGCATATCAACGTATTCGGCTACAGCGTCATTTTGCTCACAGATCGTCTGGCCTTCGCCGATTGTTACTTTGTATTTGTCTTGGCAGAAATTCAGCAGCTCGCGGAAACGCCATACACCGGAAAAATCCAGCCGATTGTCTCTGCTTGCCCAGCGCTTGGCAAACTGGCTTAACTTGCTTGGAACCTTAATCTTATCCCAGTTATACTGCGCATCAAGCAGCTCACCGCAGGCCGGGCACTTAAATAGCGCCTGGCCACAGTCATACTCTGCCCCGCAGTCCGGGTTAATGCACTTTTGAAAAGCTGCGTCAGTCATATTCTCGTATCCTTCGGCTGTCCCTTTGGATGAATTTATGTATCGGCCTTTCTTGCACAGTCCTGGAATTATAAAGGATGAACCAAGCTACTGATACAGAAATTGGCTTTGTTTGGCTTTGTATTGGCTTTGTTTTCACCAAGTGTCCAATCGCTAATATTTTCGTAATCCTTTGTTAAGAATGAGTTTGCGTTCATTTAGGCCCCCCCTGGCAATTGGGTTTGTTTGGCTTTGTTTTGGCTTTGAATTGGGTTTGTTTTCCTGGACTCCAGAGGCGCGGTCATTTTCATAATCCTTTGTCATAAAAGGCCTTGCGTTCATTTTGCCTATTTTGAAATTGGGTTTGTTTTGCATAATAGGGCCGATTTGTAGAGGATTCTCGACAATTGTAGAGGTGCCTTATAGGCACGTAAATAACTATATTCTCGATGGTTGTGAATGGGTAAATGGTTCATTGGTTATTGCCCTATGGGGGGTTCGCTTGGCCTTGTCTTGCCTAAAAAGCCCAACTTTCCCTCCTTCTCGTGTTTCTCTTTTCGCTGTTCTGTCTGCTGTCTTTTTGCTCTTACTACTACGATTTTAGTCAATTTAGTTATATATGTATCATACAGGCGAAGTGGTTGGTTGTCAAGGAAATTTCCATTTTAGGCACAGAGGGCACAGAGAAATGATCAATTTCTTGGGACACTGATTAAGACTGGTTGACGCGGATGGACACGGATTTTTTGGGCCACAGAGGGCACAGAGAACACAGAGAAACAATCAATCATCAATAATCAATTTCGCGGGACACTGATGAACACGGATGAACACGGATTTTTTGGGCCACAGAGGACACAGAGAAATAATCAATCACCAATGGGTCTGGCCTAAAAAGCCACGAATTAACA
>DAOWID010000465.1 GCA_030641115.1 Planctomycetota bacterium
GATCCCGAACGCGATAAAATGCCTTTGGGAACCCCCAAAGACTTTTCTCAAACTTAGCGGTCTTTTGAGGTTCTTTATCTCATTTGTTTAGCCGTCGCCGGCACGGCGACGCATCCTTCGCAACACACCATACGCACGCCTGGCCTCGAGCGAAGCCAAGGCATGCAACACAAACACCTCATTGCGAGTCCGCCGTAGACGGACGCGCCGATCCCATGTTTAGCACCCAGATTTACTCTGGGGGTCAAATTATTCCACCCTCGGACAATCACCGGCAAGGTCCGTATCCTTCTTCTTCCAGTTTTCCACAATCTTTGCGAGGTCCCTGCCATAGACTCTATACTCAAGGAACGTCTCAGACTTGTGGTCAATGTCAGCACATGGATCCAGCAGTGGGTCGTTGATCTTTCTTCTCCAGTTCTCGACTACCAAGCCAAGATCCTTGCCGTAGATCCTGTATTTGAGGGCTGTCTCTGTAGCACCATCGGCGTCGCCATCGCATTGATACGGCCAGCACCAGCAATCCGGCCTGCCCAGAGCGTCCCAATCATTGAAGGTTGAGTAACTGGACGGCAAACACTCACAACTCGGAAGTCTTGCGTCTGACCGCGGGATCAGTCCGCGACCTAACACGGCAATCCCAGTAGTGCCCGGGGTCAAAGAGCAGCAGACGCGTCCGGATGCTTCTGCATGTATCTTGACAACCGCTACTCGTACCCACTGGGGCTCTATCCCGGCTGCGCTCAAGGACGAACCACCCAGCTCGTCAATCCCACAGGACCCAATCGTACCTGATTCAAACAGCGTGAAGATTCCGCCATGGCTAATCGATTCAATCGTTGCCATGGTGCACGGATTCAGTTGCATATCTACATACACCGATGTTAGGCCCGTATTAGTGCTGCCCACATCGGCGGCCCAGACCTCAACATAGTAGTCCCGGCCTGCTGTCAAGGACGACAGCGATGCTGGCAGAGTCCCCGTCGTGTCCGAAGCCGAAGGCGATGTCAAAGTAACACAACGTACATCAACATCAGGTGCCGAAGGCATTGCCACCAGAGTACTGAGCGAACTAAACGCTCCCGCTCCACTACGGCAAGGTGGCAACTGAATCGTCGGATCATTGCAGCCTTTTAACCAGCCGGTTGCAAACCAGGCAAGGTCGCCAGGACCAACAGTGCCATCGCAGTCAAAGTCCCACGTAACGCAAGGAACTGTACCGTCACATCCGCTATCCCAAGCGCGATGCAGCCAGCAGCAGGCAAACAGAGAAAGGTCACCCGGCCCTATCAGACAGTCGCCATCACCATCGTAGATGCAACATGATTCGATTGTTACCTGACATGCCTCAAACTCGACAAGATCACACGGGACCAGGCCGTATCCGATAATCGAACAGCCTGCGTCAGCGCACGCCAAGGACACATTGGCTTGGCCTTCCATATCGGCAGCCATCATAACGCGTGCAACTAAGACCCATTCCGGCGTGATGCCAAGACCACCGATTAGATTGCAGCCACCCAGGTCATCCACCTGCCCGGCTTTGACTGTCCCGCTGGGGAACGTGGCAAAGTTCTCACAATGCTCCACCGATATGGCTGACAGAATACTATCGTCAAATATCACATCGGCAAACACGCAGTTGAGCCCATTACTGCCGGAAGGTGGCTCGAGGATTTGCACCCATAGCTCCAGATAATACGTCCCGCCCACACAATAACTACCGACATGCTCTGGGACTGTGTTGGCCTCACAATCGGTCGGCTCGGGCCGGGCAACTATCTTCATAGCCAGCAGCAGGTCGGCTTCGTTGCAATCGAAGTTCGCTTGCAGCGTATAGTCTTCATCCACAGTAGCCGTGGTCGTTGCAGAGTTTGGATCTGCAACCTTACCTTCATCTACAGCCGTCCCTGTCCAGCTCACGAAGCAGCAATTTGCCTCAGATTCTGCTTCTATTTGTACAACAGCGCCCTCACTGTATTGGAATAATCCCTCACCAGGATCAATAACCGAGCCGCCCAGGCTCGACGACACCGCCAGCTCCCAGCCAAAGAACTCGTATGCACCCATATCCACTATCTCCGGGTAGTCCGGAACATCAGGATTGCCGGTATCGACGGTCCAGGGATCATCCGTGAAGCGCTGGTCACCATTGCGGTCGAATGGTATCCGCTCAGACATATCGCCATTATCATTGAGGTCGTGGCTATCGGCGGGCACGGCCGTATTATCACCGGCATCGATGCAGAGCGAACCGGGCGAAAGACGCATATCCCCGAAGTCGTCGTTTGCTCCCTCGTCTACGGCGGATGTTGCCGGATCATCTCCCCAGCCATCGCCCCCATCATTAGGGTCGCACACAAAGTCCGGGTCGTCGTCGATGTTGTGGTTGCCCACCCCGTCAAATGGGATGTTAGCATCACTGGCGTCCTCGTCCTGGATGCAACTGTACGTAACTGTGATCGTAGAGCCGTCATTGTTCCATATTTCATCCCCACCGTCCCAGAAAATGCAGTTGGCTACCTGGAGGTTGCTCGGGTCTTCTGGCCAGGATGAATTGCAGGCTAGGCCGTTTCCATCGAGCGCCACATTTCCGCCAAACGTGCAGTTGCTCAGGTTTGGTTCGCTCTCTTGACTGTACATGCCGCCGCCCTCGCCGGCCGAATTTCCGCTGAATGTGCAGTTTGTCAGGTTTGCGGCGCTGTAACAGCTCATCACCGCGCCGCCACGTTGGTCTGCCGCGTTGCCGCTGAACGTACAGTTTGTCAGCTTTGGGGCGCTCCTGTAGCTCATCACGCCGCCCGCACCCTGGTCCGCGAAGTTGCCGCTGAATGTGCAGTTGATGACAGTCAGGCTGCCGTTTTCATAACTATCCATGGCGCCACCATAGTCGCTTGCGTAGTTCCCACCGAAAGTGCAGCTTACTACCGTTGGACTGCAATTGTAATTGTTCGACATCGCGCCACCGTAAAGCGCCGAATTTCCGCTGAGGTTGCAGTCAGTCACGGTTGGGCTGCTCTCTCTGTTGAACATTCCGCCCCCGGAGTTTCTTGGCCATACCCCGTCGGAATTTCCTGCTTTGATGGTAAAACCGTCCAGCACAGCATTCGCATCGACGTTGTCGCCTGTCACCACATGGTAGCTGTTCTCACCGCGTGTCGGCTCAGTGAGTAAATCACAAGGCTCGTTTACGTCGACATCGTCTCCATCGAGATCACCGCTCAGGACGGTTTCGTGGGCGTCGATATCGCGGGCGTTAGGGTCTGGTTCACCCCAGCCGGCGTAGCCGCCTTTGATAGTTACACCATCCTTAAACTGGAACGTAGCGTCCCGGTCGCCGGTCCCCGCCGGATCGTCAAGATCTTCGTCCGGTTTATAGATACCCTCTGCCACCCGGATTTCACATCCACTCGAGGCAGCAGCCAGAGCATCCTGAAGGTGGTTGAACGCGTCTTCCCAACTCAAGCCGTTATTTGCACCTATGGCGTCGCTGTCAACATGTAGAAGATCAGGACAAGCGCCAGAGACAACTGTCAACTTGTATCCGGCCTTGTACGCCCAATTGTTGTACTCGTCAGTTTCATCAACCACTTCATCCGCGTCCATAATCCATCCCACGTAGTAGCTGCCGGCAGGAATACTTATGGGAAAACTTCCGCTCCAGTCACAACTATACGAATCGTTCTTGGCAAGCTCGGGCACGGTCAGTTCGCCAATATAATAGTCCGCAACGCTTATGAGAGCGTTCTCTGACGCGTAAAATCTAACCACGAATGAGCCCGAGTTGGCATCCCCTCCGTTTCGTACGTCGCAACTAACCTCAAATGCTCGGTCTGGGCACACCGTTTTCGGGGAAAAGCTGCGGTACGCTTCCCCATCGTCATAAAGGTCCGGCAGTGCGGCGCTCTTTCCGGTAACGGACGTAATAGCCACAATAACGGCCACCACCAGCACCAATATACTTTGCTTATTCATTTTATGCCTCCTTCAAAAAATGTTTAACCATTTCACGGCACGCCCAACGCGGACCGCTATCTTCTTAAGATTCCGCAGAAGAAGTCAAATATACCCTCATTTCTCCGTTAACAGCGTTTACCTCCAGCCAAATTCACTATATTACCCATAAGTATACACTCTCAGCATGTCTCAGGCAACAAAAATCTCCAAAAAAATGGATGTGGATTCTCCGCCAACTTCCATCCCGCAACCCGCGTCACGAGCGACAAGCCACGAATCCAAACATCGAGCATCCAGCATCGAGCCCGCCGGAGGCGGACTTCCGCTTCGCTCCAGCATCAAGTATCGAGCATTCAGCGGCTCGACTGCTCGTCCCGGCGCAGGCGTTCGCCGTAGCGGGGAGCTTGCCGAAGTACCCAAGTTGCAGGACGCGCCGTGCTGGGAGCCCGCCGTAGGCGGGGCGGAATCACCATTTCCACGAGCCCCTTACGAGAAAACCCTAAGTTTGAGACTTTTCTATTGACTATGAAAATTCCGTGCAGTAAGCTACGGTCATCTGGATAAGATGCCGTTTATAAGCACCTTCAATGGGAGAAAATTGGCAAACTGAAAACGGCAAGGCCTTAACGGTGAGCCTATGAGCCTTACGAGACGCTTCAAAAGCTACTTTCTACGTGGATTGGCGGTTCTGCTGCCGACCATTCTGACGATCTGGATATGCGTCTGGGTGTACAGGTTCATCCAGGACAATATCAGTGTATACGTAAGTCAGGCCCTGGTTCGCCTAATAATGTTCGTCCAGGGCGAAGGGGGCATTAGCGAAAAAGAACTGACTGATATTTTGGTCAAAGGATATGCCGGGTCCGTAATAGGTTTTCTTGTAGCCCTGATTATCGTCTGCATAGTGGGAGCACTGTTAGCCAGTGTGGTCGGAAGGGCCATGTGGCGAATAATCGAAGATTTTATGATGAATGTGCCGTTCTTGAGGCGGATTTATCCGTACGTAAAACAGGTTACCGATTTTGTGGTTACGCCGGAAGAGCAAGAAAGGCTATTCTCAAGGGTCGTTGCAATCGAGTATCCCCGGAAGGGGATATGGTCGATTGGCTTGGTTACCGGCTCAGGACTCAGAAGGGTCACAGAGAACGTGGAAAAGGAATTTCTCACTGTTCTGATACCAAATTCCCCAATGCCCGTTACCGGATATGTAATAATGGTGCCCAAAGAACAGACTATAGCTTTGGATATGACAATAGAAGAGGCGTTTAGATTCGCAATCAGCGCAGGCGTCATAGCGCCGCCGAACCAGCAATTGCCGCCCGCATTGCCGCAGGCCGGCTTGAAAAACGAGAAAAAATAGGAGCAGTTCTTGCTCAATAGTTAAGGAGACTAGTTTTGCGTTTCACAATTACCGGTAAGCACGTCGACATAACGCAAGCTATGAGAAAACATGCAGAGGAAAAAACTTCCAAGCTGCCCAGGTACTATGATAGCATCAATCACGTCGAGGTAATTATCGACGGCAGCCAAGGAGGCAGTACCGGCGTGGAGATAATCGCAAGGGGCGAACACAGCAATGTTTTCGTTGTCACCGAGAGAGGTGAAGACGCGTATCGGTGCGTTGACTTAGCTGTCCACAAGCTTGAACGGCAGCTCAGAAGAAAAAAGACTAAGGAACGAGATAAGAAACACAGAGGCGGCACTGAACAGACCACAACATGATAAGAGCACAGGGCTGCGATGGCATGAGGCACTCGTCACTTATGCACTTATGGCCTGTGCTCTACAGTTGATTTTTGGACAGATAGAATGAAATTTGCGGATTTTGTCTGTTTTGAGGCAGTAATTCCCGAACTGCAGGCCACCGACCGTGACGGTGCGATAGCTGAGCTTGTCTCGTCACTTGATGAGGCCGGGCGGCTTAAACGGGGCAAGCGTAAAGACATTATCAAGGCAGTAGTGCAAAGAGAAAACGAGGCAAGTACCGGTATGGGTAAAGGCGTTGCCGTACCTCATGTGAAGCACTCGGCAGTTAAAGACATAGTCGCTGCGGTTGGGCTAAGTGGTTCCGGCATTGATTTCTCTGCTCTCGACAAACAGCCGGTTTATTCGGTGATACTTTTGCTTAGCCCCATTGACAGTCCTGATAGGCATTTGCAAGCTATGGAAAACATTTTCAGGCAGTTGCAGCAGGAGAAGTTTCGCAAGTTTCTCAGACAGTGTCACACGTCTGAGCAGATCGAAGACCTTCTTAGAGAGGCCGACGAAAATCCGTCTTTGGGATAATGTAAATTCGTGGATGTAGTGTGAAGCGACGGGGCCTGAAAATGCAGGCGGGACAGAATTCATTGGACAAAGTGGTTTGCGAAGCGGCGGTTGAGATAAAGAACGCGGATGGCCTTCACATGCGACCCGCAATGCAGTTTGTGGACGTTGCAAACCAGTTTGAATGTGATGTCACCGTCAGCAACGCCGAAAATATTGTGGATGGAAAGAGCATCATGCAAATGAGCATGCTCGCTGCAAGTTGCGGGACCGAGCTAAAGATCAAGACCGAAGGTGTAGATGCTGAAAAAGCAATCAACGCTTTGCGAGAGCTTGTGGAAGATAAGCATTTCGATGAGCCGACACCAGGCGATCAAGAAAAACGTTAGGATTTGACAGAAGTATGCAATGGAAATAAAAAAAGGAATAGCCGTCTCGCCGGGCATTTCTATTGCCAAGTCACTCGTTATCGACGCGGAAGATTATCGAATTCCTCGTCGTGAAGTTGCGCCTTCGCAACGGATGATGGAGATTCAGCGCGTCAGGAATGCCTTCAAAGCTGCTATCGCCGAGTTAACGGAATTGGAAGCGGCACAAGACCAAACAGAAGGTGGTAAGATAAAAGATATTTTTGCCGTGCACTTGCGTTTTTTGCATGATAGAAGCCTGCGAAAGAAAATAACGGATTTGATTCATTCTGATTCGGTGACAGCGGAGTACGGCGTATCCACCGTCCTACGCGAGATTGCGTCACATTTTAGCAACGTAAAAGATGCCTACATCAGCGAGCGGGCAGCGGACATCCGCGACATCGAAAGACGTTTGCTCAAGCAGCTTCTTGGCCGCAGGCGTGAGGATGTTCAGCATTTGAGCGAAGAGGTGGCGATCATCGCTCGTGAATTGAGTCCAACCCAGACTGCCGGCTTTAACAAGAGATTTGTCAAAGGCCTTGCCACTGATGCGGGCGGACGAACAAGTCATACGGCCATTGTTGCCCGCTCTTTGGGTATCCCGGCTGTGGTTGCATTGGAAGACCTTACCGAAATCGTCAGCGGCGGAGATACCGTCATTATTGATGGTAATCGTGGTATTGTCGTCGTAAATCCAGATGATGAAACGATCCAGCAATATGAAAAGTATTCCCGGGAATTTGTAGAGCTTGAGCATAAACTCGATGCGATAAAAGATATGCCGGCTGTGACCCGGGACGGCGTGAAGATTACGTTGTTAGGCAATATTGAGTTTCCCGATGAGGCTGAGCAGGTTTTGCAGAGAGGCGGCGACGGCATAGGCCTGTACAGGACCGAGTTCTTGTATCTTAACAGCCCGACCGAGCCAACAGAGCAGGAGCATTATGAAGCTTACGCTGAAACCGTCCGGGTTTTCAAACACCGCCCCGTGATAATAAGGACCCTCGACCTGGGCGCCGACAAATATACTCAAAGCAAGCGTTTTGCCCCTGAGCCGAACCCGTTCTTAGGCCTCAGGTCGATCAGATTTTGCCTGCAGAACCTTATGATGTTCAAAACGCAATTGCACGCGATCTTGCGGGCCTCGCTTCTCGGTGAGGTCAAGATAATGTTTCCGTTGATCACAAATCTCCAGGAGATGATGCAGGCCAAGATGATTCTGCGCGATGTTATGGAAGACCTTGATGAGGAGTCGATACGGTACAATAAGGATATTCAAATAGGCATTATGATTGAAACGCCGTCGGCTGCGCTAATGGCATCTTCACTTGCAAGGGACGTTGATTTTCTCAGTATTGGAACAAACGACCTTACGCAATATACCTTAGCTGTCGACAGGGGCAACGAATTGGTTTCAACACTATATTCAGAGGCTGACCCCGCGGTGCTCCGGCTTATCAGGACTGTCATTCAGGATGCAAACAAGGCACAAAAAGACGTTGCCGTTTGCGGCGAGATGGCTTCTGAGCCGGAGTATGTTATGTTGCTGTTAGGCATGGGCGTTAGAACGATTTCGCTCACGCCGCCCATGATACCGGAGATAAAGCAGATTATTCGCTCCGTCACGATAGAAGACTGC
>DAOWID010000382.1 GCA_030641115.1 Planctomycetota bacterium
CCGAGGATAAACGCGATAAGTGGCAGGCCAGTTATAAATCGAGGCTGAGACTATTCCAATCGGGCAAGCCCTACCATGGGGGCAATTTATGGAGCTTTTCGACGGGGAGAACGGTTGGCTGGTGGAAATTAGATAAGGCGGAGGGCGGTGTTACTCCTGATTCATCCGACAGCGGTCTGGACGGCAAGCTGTTAGGAGACGCACAAATCATTTCTGACCCTGAAAGGGGCAACGTGCTGAGTCTGGACGGTGATGGTGACTATGTGGACTGTGGAAATAATCCGGTCTTCGACATTACCAACTCGATAACTGTCGCGGCATGGGTAAATATCGCCACCGTTCCCGGTGTCTGGACAAGTATCGTCACTAAAGGGGATTCGGCCTGGAGGCTTTCTACGGCACGTGACGAAAGAAAATTTCACTTTGCGATCATGCCTGGTACTGTTGTTCACTACATCAACGGAAATATTGAGGTAGCCGCTGGCGAATGGCATCATGTCTGTGGAACGTATGATGGAGCGAATATCCGTTTACATGTAGACGGCGTGGAGGACCCAGAAAGTCCGCTGGCGTACAGCGGTAGCGTAAGCACCAATGTTGAGCCCGTTTTCATCGGCGCAAACTCGGAGCGGACCGGGCGCGAATGGAACGGCCTGATCGACGATGTGCGGATCTATAGCTATGCCCTCAGCGAAGGCGAGATAAAAGCCGTTTATGCGGGGGAGAAGAGGACCGCCAAATGAATCCTTCGACCTTGCTCAGGACAGGTTTGGGGGCTGAATGTTTTTGAGATTGCCGCGTCCGCCCCTCTCTGCCTACGGCGGAGTTTCAGCACGGGGGACTTTCAGCATGGCGGGCTCGTAATGACGTGTTTGTATTGCGTCGCCGTGCCGGCGACGGCTAAACGGGGCGTGTTGGAACTGATCCGTGTCTGAGGGTAAGGGATAACCTTTTCTGCTTTTCGGAGTGCATAAGTGCATATAACGTCGCCGTGCCGGCGACGGCTAAACGGGGCGTGTTGGAACTGATCTGTGTCTGCGTGCAAGGGACAACAGTATGTTAGTTAATTGGTTTTTGGAACGTCTCCGTCTTTTGAGTGTAGGATACAATAATGTTGATGAGGCGTGTTGTTGAGGTTATATTGTAGCTGAACCGTGCCTGATAGTCTGGAGAAGCTTAGTGAATGAAGACGCGAAGATTGGAAAGTTTGACGCTTCAGCGACTTCTGCGTGCGTTGGTACGCTGGTGTTCTGGTCGTTAGGGCCGATCTTCATAAAATACCTAACAGGGTCTCTGGATTCGTGGACACAGAACCTGCTGCGGTATTCAGTGGCCTGTTTGTTCTGGCTGCCATTTCTCTTATTTTCCATCAGGACAAAACGGTTTGACAAAAGGACGTGGCGAAGGGCTGTTCTGCCAGCGATGGCCAATGTCACCATGCAGAGCCTTTGGGCTGGGGCGTTTTACTATATAGGCCCGGCCTTTATGGTCTTGCTAACAAAAACGAATATCATCTGGATAGCAGGCTTTTCTTTGATATCCTTTCCAGGCGAAAGGGCGCTGGTCAAGAGCAAACGCTTCTGGCTGGGATTGGCACTTTCTGTAACTGGGGTTGTGGGAGTAATATGTTTTAAGAAAGACTTCGCCGTTACGGGGACCTTAACAGGCACAGTTATAGCTCTTGCGGCGGCGTTTATGTGGGGGGTGTACACGGTCTCTGCGAGAAGCGCCTTTCGCGATATCGATTCTCGAAGCGGGTTTTCAGTGATGAGCATGTACACGGTCGCAGGGCTTTGTGTGCTTGCGCTACTTTTTGGCAGATTGGGTGACTGCGTGCGTATGGACACAAAGTCGTGGGCGGTTGTCGTATTCTCAGGTGTGACGTGCATAGGATTGGCCCATGTGCTGTACTATGCAGCGATGCGGCGTATTGGTGCGACCATTCCGGCCCTTGTGATATTGGTGCAGCCGTTCACCGTCCTTGTGATTTCCAGAGTGGTCTTTGGAGAATCGTTGAACGTTTTTCAGTTGGCGTTCGGGCTCGTTCTGCTGGCCGGTGCGGCATGTGCCATCTGGTCTCAGCAACATTTGAGGCGTGACTCGTGACTCGGCTGAGCGAAACCTGCGGTAAAACCGCAGGCTAAATAAAAAGGTAAGCGTTCACGGCGTATAAGTTGCGTTGCTGGGGTTATTGCGAGGAGTTTTGCGACGAAGCAATCTAAAATGTAACGATTTAGATTGCCACGGCCCGCCTGCGGCGGACCTCGCAATGACATAAAATGGCACATTTGCCCCGTGAACGGTTACATAAAAAGTAGATTCCTCGGGTGCGCTCAGAATGACGGTTGTTGTTGCTCAGGGCAAGGCGATCTTTTCAGACGAGAAGGCTGTCTCGTTGCCATAGAGGTCACGTGCCTTGACCTTGAAACGGTACCGTTGGCCTGCTCTACCTACCCGAACACTGTATGTAGGCGAGCTTTGCCAGCCGCTACTGAATTCACTCTCGTTAGTGCATCGGAAGTAATACTGCACACCGCCACTGTCATCGGTGGTTTCGGCCGCCGTCATCTCGGCCCAGTAGTCGTTGAAACCTCCGCCGTGATACACCTCCTTAGGCTCACCACCAGCAGCCCATTGCATAGGGTCAGGTGTCGGCGGTTGCAGGTCGACGGTGACTTCTACCGAGGCAAACGTGGTGTTGTAATTCGGGGATGTATCTCGGGCCCTGACAACAAAGCTGTATAGTCCTTGCGCCAGGTCAGTGACCTCGTATTCGGGGCTGGCCTGCCAGGTGCTGCTGTAAGCCGGGTGTGATGTGCACTCGAAATAATACTCCACGCCGCTCAAATCCGAGGCTGTGGTCGCGACCATGTGAATTGACGTGGATGAGGTTGCATACGGCTCGGTTTCCCACGTCATAGGATTCGGTTCCGGCGGCGCAATATCCTCACGAAGAGTGGTTGCAGAGCCTAATTCCGAGAAGTCGGTTTCGATGAGATTGTATTTGTTCCGGGCCTTGACCCTGTACCAGTAAAGAGTATCCGGGGCGAGGTTCACGTCCTGCCACATCGCTTGTTCGCCCGGCTCAAAGGAAATCCAGCCACTGTTGAATTCTGGGTGCCAGCGGTCCTCGAAGTAATACTCTACGCCGCTGTGGTCGGTCGAGGTAGCAGTCGTCGCCACCATTGCGATTGAATAAGGCGAGGTAGCGTAAGGCGGCGTCGCCCAAGTCATGGGATTCGGAGTCGGCGGCGTCTGGGATACCGCTTGCTGCTGCCAACTGGCGGCCCAAATGCTATAATCCTCGAAATTCACTGTCCCGTCTCTGTTGAGGTCCTCAGCCAACGGGCCGTCATCGGACTGCCACTTGTCCGTCAACAACTCAAGATCGCTGTAGTCTATCCAGTCATCGTTATTCAGGTCAGCCGGATTGCCCACACGTGACAAGGACATGCTTGCCTGGGCTGTTCCGCCGTAAGCGCCCATATTGATTCTTTTTCCGTGTGGCCATAACTCGGCAGTCCAATCTGAACTGGGATCACCTGCATCTATACAATTGCTTGTGACGCCGTCGGCGGTCCACGTTTTGCTGCCAGGGTCCCATCTGCCAGCTTCCGATTTTAGATGATAGTCACCGCCCACCCAGAAATCGTCGCTTTCGTCGGCGGTACCATTGGGGTCCCAATAGCCCTCGACAGCAAAAAGTGGTTCGGTGACAATATCTCCGGGCCCTGCGGTCGCGCCTCCTCCGACATTGCCGACTTCATTCATCCAAAAGTTGTTGTAGGAGTTATCGCACAAGCCGTAGATTCCACCGATAGAACCGGCTCTGTTAAAGGCTATTATGTTGTTGCTGATGATACCTGCGCAATTGCGTATGGCACCGCCGGTCTGACCGGCCATGTTACCTACGATGGTATTATTACGTATCGGCTCGCTGCAGTAGTATAGTCCGCCACCCGATACGGCGGCTTTGTTTCCGGCAATAATGTTGTAACTGATAGTGCCGCCGCATCCATATAGTGCACCGCCCTGAGAAGCGGCATAATTGTCTGTGATTATGTTGCGAGCTATCTCGCCATCGCAAAAAAACAACCCACCGCCATAACCCGGATCAGTATTTGAGTTGTTTGAAATAGTGTTGCCGATTACGGGTCCATTACAAGAAGCTATGCCAACAGCGTTTTCTGAAATAGTATTACTTCTGATTGGCCCATCGCACTGGAATATCCCCGCTTCGCTGTTGGAACTGATCGTATTATTCAAAATAGTAGGTGCGGCACCGAATTGGCCGTAAATGCCACAGCCCTGACAATTTCGGATAATGTTCTTTGAGATGGTTGGCGCGGTGCTGTAACAGCGAATGCCATATCCGGTTACGGTGAAACCGGTAAGTACCGAATTGCTGCCTTCGCCAAAGTCGAAGGTGACGCTGTAGCCGGAACCGACAGTTATGACGGTCGACTGAACAAGACTTAGGTTATCCGGGTCTTTGCCGGTGACTGTGACGGCTTTGCCGTTGAAAAGGATGTTCTCGTTATAGGTGCCCGGCTTGACGACAATAGTATCGTCGTCCTCGGCGAAATCGATTGCAGCCTGGATATTATTGAAGTCCGCAGGCCCATCGTCATCAACACTGATGATTTTTGCGTGGCAGGGGACAACCAGCAGCATGAATATAAAGACCAGAATCAGTTTTTTCATCTTCAGCATCCGTCCTCCCCAAAAAGCTCGTTATTTAACAACTATTGTACTAAAACGATGGCCCCAATTCAAGTAAAAAAGGTGTGGCACTTCTTTGTGGCCACACCTCAATATGGGACCTTAGCTAAAGACTCTCTTAATTCCACTTCAGGGATTTGCTTTCTTTCCCTGAATTCACGAACGAATCTGAAGCAGAGACGATTGGGGTTATTGCTGGGAATCAGGCAACGGCTTTTCTATGTCCTGCTTTAGCGATTCGACCAATTTCAGCCATGCGTCTTCATCGATTACCTTTCGCACTTCAGGATCGAGCCAGATTTCCGCCAGCCGTTTCAGCAATTCTTCAAAGCTAGGTTCAGCACCGCCGGCGGCGCGAGCTTCCTGCCAGCGCTCACAATCCGCGCAATCATTAGGAAGCTGTGTCTCTGGATCATAAGGATCGCCGCGATCCTTCTTCTTCCAGTTGGCAACAACTATGCCAAGATCCTTACCATAGACCCTGTACTTGAAGAACGTCTCGGCCTCGTGGTCGATGTCCGCACAGGGATCCAACAATGGATCATCGATCTTTCTCTTCCAGTTCTCGACTACCAAATTAAGATCACGACCATAGATACGGTAGTTGAAGAACGTCTCCGTTTTGCCATCAGCGTCGCCATCGCACTGATAATAGGTGCCATCGAATGGTGAGGCACACCAGCAATCGGGCCTGCCCATCGCAACCCAATCAGCGTAATAATCATAATGCGGCGTGTTCATGCAGTGGGGGTAGTCCTCGTCTGCGCCCATGTCCACGTCCGGCCCCATCTTCCGCGGGTTCCCGTCGATGTCCTTCTCTGGCAATCCTCCTGGCGGTGTACTTGTGCCCGCATCAGCACAAGGCGACTCGTAGGTCAGATGATAATCCGCCGTAAGGAGCGGATCATCGCTAATAATATAGTCTCCTTGTGGATAGCCGCCCCTTACACAACAGTAGCTTACAGTGGGATTGGAACTACCATGGTTAAGTATTTGATAGCCCTCCCCCCAGAAGATGCAGTTCGTCACGATGGGAGAGCTGTCAACGTTCCACATCTCATAACTATTGGCATACCTTCCATTGTACCAGAAGGTGCAGTGCGTGACAATCGGATTGCTGTTCATCCTGTTGTGCATTCCGCCCCCACCCGCGCTGCCGTTTTCAGCCAAAACGCAATTTGTCACACGGGGCGAAGCGTAATCATAGCAGTACATCCCGGCACGACCTGTTGAAGTTCCGCTATTTGTAATCAGACATCGGCTTATGGTCGGCGACGAGCCTTCACAGTATATTCCATATCCGTACGCCCTGCTGGTAATCGTAAATCCTCTTAGCACAGAATCTGTGTCTTCATTGGCAGCAAACGCAACAGCATCAATGAACAGGTCCCGATAGTTATAGGCATCGATAATTGTACTGGTTATCCCTTCCCAATTGATCGGCTCGGTGCTTTTAACAGTAACGGCTTTTCCAAGGAAATCGATGTATTCTGAATAAGTACCCCTTGAAGCCTCGATAACATCGCCAGTGGCAGCATCGTCAATAGCAGCCTGTATCCGGAAATAGGACGTTCCCTGGGTATTATTGTAAACCACAGGTACACGCTGGGGGATATTTGCGTTGCCAGTTGTGCCGATACCCAGCCGCCCATACGTGCCTTTGCCCCAGACCCAGATAGTCCCATCACTGTCAATAGCCAGCGAGTGCCAGAAACCGGCGGAGATGGCAACAATGTTTTCAAGGTAACCATCACCATCAGGCCCGACAACTTGTACCGGAGCAGGGCTGTGGTCATTTGTGCCGTCACCGAGCTGCCCGTAGTAGTTATCACCCCAGCAATAGACGTACCCGCTGGTATCCAGCGCCATGGAATGACCCTCACCGGCTGAGATTGCTTCAATGTTGTCGAGATCGCCTGAGCCACCGACCCCAACAACCTTTACCGCCTTACTCCTATCGGTCGTAGTGCCGTCACCGAGTCGCCCGCCGTCGGAATCATAGCATTCTCCATTGTTGCCCCACGTATAGACATACCCACCTGTGTCCAGGGCCATAGAATGGTCCCAGCCGGCACTGATGCCAACTATGTTTTCCAGAGGTTCCGAGTTGTCATTCCGCAGTACCAGCACAGGTGTGTCAACCAGGTTAGACGTAGTGTCGCCATTACCGAGTTTGCCGCGGCGCTCACCGTCTTGAAACAAGTTATCGCCCCAGGTATAGACCCGGGCATCATTACCGAGGGCCATAGAGTGTTGTTCACCTGCTGATACAGTGAAAATATCATCAAGGTCACCCTGTCCATTTACACCCTTAACCTTTACCGGCGTAAGTTCTCTCTCATCAGGCCCACTATCGCCGTTGCCAAGCTGACCTTCCTCGTTCCTGCCCCAGGCGTAAACCAGACCGCTCGAATCCACAGCCAATGAATGCTCCCCGCTCCTGCCCGCAGAGATGGAATCAATGTTCTGAAGATAGGGGGTACCCATTTGCCCACCGCGAACCTGAACAGGAGTAGAATGTGGATCATCTGAGCCATCTCCGAGCTGGCCCTCGCTGTTCCAACCCCAGGCCCACACAAAATTGCTGGCATCGACTGCAAGCGAATGTTTCCACCCTGCATCGATGTCGTCTATATCCTGCAAGTACCCCTCGTCATCGGGTCCATGAACCCGGATGAGTGTCCATTCGGTGAGACTGTAGTCATTGCTAGCGATACCAAGGACACCATAATAAGTGTGGTAGACAGGGTCGCCGTTAGGGCCGCAAGCCCAGACTGACTTGCTTGCGGTAAGAACGAGTGTGTGGTTCTCTCCGCCTGATATATCTATTGCTACTGCACTTTCCGCGCCACCCACTGTACCGTTTATACCGATGATAAGCATAGTAAGTGACATTGTGGCGTTGATTAATTTCTTCCCTGATAACATTTTAGTATCTCCTTAAAATGTGTGTGATTTGGGATTACTTTCTTTTCCTCGAAAACATCGTCCCTAAGCCAAGCAAGAGTAGCGTAAGTGGTTCCGGGATAGCTGCGGTGACATGGGCTAGAATACTAAATGACTCTCCACGGGAAGGACCACTAATTAATAAACGATTGAATTGCCAATCATCCAAAACTGGTGGACTTGTTGACAATGCATCGGTGGAAACAGCTGCTTCCGTGGAGTCCTCCAGCAGCCAATAAATGTCCTCAACCAAGGTACCGTTGGGAAGAGGAAGGTTGTTTATACTCCTTAGCGAGTAAGTATCTCGTGACTGGTAGCCGTTAGAAATTGCGATACGGTAATTGACATCATTAGGATTGGTCGTGAAGTCAAGTCCACCAACGGCTAATGAGATAGCACATGGTGGACTATAATACCAATATGCCGCGTAGTTTTCCAATGGATTCGAGTCTGCGGTTGAAGTATCATAGGTATACCAGCCTGTTATGGTATCGCTAACTTCGACTGTACCTCCTAAGAGATTGTGCGGGTCGCTAACATCATCAACGACGGCTTCTATCTCTATGGTTACCAGTTTTCCTTGCACCACCTGCGGCCAGAAAACCACCCCGCACATTGCTACCAACAAGATTACTAAAATTCCTTTTGTTTTCATTATTCCATCCTTTCAAATAGAACGATTAATACTATTACGAACGGCGCTCGCCTTCTGTACCTGATCTAGATATTATACCACCTTCCATCCGCACAATCTCTCATACAAATAAGATTTTCACGGCAAGCCCAAAGGGCCCTCCCATCAACTTCGTCAAACATAGTACAGAGAAGAATCAGCGATAACATCCCCGTAATGAGTCTTTTTCCAGATACGATTTTCTTTCTCCTAAAAAAAAATGCCACACTGACCGCCTTAGTCTCGTTTTCTCAGGAGCAAACTACCCAACCCAAGCAACAATAGTGTCAACGGTTCCGGAACCAAGACCGCTTCCGTAACTGCTCCCCATATGACGAGAGTATGGTTGGCTCCTGGGTCTCCACCGCACCCGATGACCAATTCATTACTTGGCCACTCACTAATAATCGGCGCGGAAGTTGGTAATACAACCGAAGAAATCGCTGAGTGTGTGTCGTCGTAAAGGTCCCAAGCTATGGAATACACGGGTATACCGGTGGATAAGGGCACGTTCAGCTGACTCACAAGTAAATACCTATCGTATGGTTGCGTCGAGTAGTTGTCGTAAAGTGAAATTCCGAATTGGCCAACATGACTGTCCGCTGTTTTGAACTCAAATCCTCCCAAAGATACGTCGAATCCGTAGGGCGAGTCTTGTACATATCTTCCTATATCACTACTTGAGCTTGAATCGGTCGTCGCAGAATCATAGGTATAGATTCCTGTGAAAGTGTCGCCCTCATGGATTATTTCTTCATATGGATAAGCCTCCAAATCTCGTATCTCCTTAACCACCCCTGTTATTTCGATGGTGATGAGTGCTGCCTGTGCGTCGTGTGCGCAAAAAGAAATTGCACAGATAACAATAATTACTAATGTAATTGTGTGTTTCATAATTTCTCCTTTTGAAATAGTAAACGATAAATATTATTGCCAAGGGTGCTGTGCTTCGCTGGCTGATTCTTATATTATACCACATCTACTAACAGAATTGTTCAAGTAAGCAAAATCTTCGCCCCAATTACACGCGAAGCCGCCGGCATCCAGCGCTAACGAATGTTTCCAGCCGGCATCGATGTCGTCGATGTCTTCCAGATAGTCTGAGGGAGTACTCATCTCGCCTTTCTTGACGCGGCGGAGTGTCCACTCGTTGTGATTATCACCAGTGCCGAGCTGGTAATACGAGTTGTCACCACAGCTCCAGACGGAATTACTTTGTGTAAGAACGAGTGTGTGATCTTCTCCACCGGATACTTTTGTAGGTATCGCACTTTCCGCCCCGTCGACTACACCGCTTATAACGGTGATAAGGATAGTAAGTGACATTGTAACATTGATGAGCTTCTTCCTTGATAACATCTTAATATCTCCTTAAAAAGTGGTTTAAATTTGTGAGTACTTTCGTTTTCTCAAGAATAAGCCTCCGAGGGTAAGAAATATCATGGTCACCGGCTCAGGTATAGCAGAAGTTATGTGACCCCTAATATGACTTTTCCCGATCTGTATCCCGAGCCCAAAAACTGATTCCCAGTTATCCAAAATTGGAGGTCCTGGTAGTAGATCGGTACTTGAAAGAGCAGTTCCAGTAGGGTCATCGAGCTGCCAGGAGATAATATCAACTATAGCCTCATTGGGAAGAGGCAAATTGTTGTAACTCGTAAGCCAGAACTGGTCTTTCATCGAGGGTGGATAGTCGTTCAAAATTCCAATAGCAAAGTCAACATTGTCCGGATTAGTTCTGAAGTTAAAGTCACCAATACTTAGTGAAATACCGGCTGGTGAATTATAGTGTTCATACAGGGCGCCACTTGGCGATGGTGCAGAATCTGGCGTTGAAGTATCATACGTATACCAGCCTATTATAATGTCGCCGACTTCAACTTTTCCTTCCAGATGTCCAGCCTGGTCCCTTACATCGTCCACTACACCCTCTACTTCTATAGTTATCAGTTTCCCTTGTACCAGGTCTGGCCAGAAAAGCAGGCCGTACATTGCTACCGACAACATCAGTAGAATTCCTTTTGCTTTCATTGTTCTGTCCTTTCAAAAATGGATGATAAGTATTATTAGCATCGTTAATAGCCGCCTGAATGTTATTGAAATCGGCCGGACCGTCGTCATCAACATACACCGTTTTTCCCACGGCAGTCGTGCAGTCTATCCCCAGACTCCCCTCTAACTGTCGCGGTCGCAAAAATAACTGAACACAACGCTCCTACAAGATATTTTTTACCAGACATCCTTATCTCTCCTTTCGTGAAATCCCATTATTATTTTCGTATCCGTACGATTGCTGCTCCTGTACCAAGCAACAATAGTGTCAACGGTTCCGGAATCAAATTGACGTGCGGATAGATATTTTCGCCCAAATCAATCACGAAACCAGACCCATCAAGCCATGAGCCGTACACCTGGCCGTGTCCGTAACTGCCCCCAGTATCCGGCTTTGCCAAATCACGCCCATAAACATTGACTGCACCTGTGAACCCCGAAGTACCACGTCCCGAACCTATCTCAATAACATCCGATATCGTGCCGCCACGCAGATTCAGAAGACCTGACCCAACGAGCGTAACTGTTGCTACCTCACCCCCAGCTATGTTTGCCATGCCGGAAACGGTAATACTCTCCAAGATCGGATCCCCGCTTATACTCAATATACCCAGACCGATCCTAGCGTCCCTGATCACTCCGCCTGAGATGTTAAGCGTGGCCCATTCCCTAGCCGCAACACTGTTGCTGATATTTCCGCCTGAGATATTCAGTGTGGCCCTGCCAGAGCCATGAAGCGTCATAACATCTCCGCCAGAGATATTTACCGTGCTCCCCTCATAAGCCGTGGCCCATCCTATCTCTGCTCGGCCCGAAATATTGAGGGTGCTGGATGCCATAACCGTCGCTGTACTTATGTGTCCCGCGGTCATGTTCAGCGTACTAGAGTCGTGCGTAGCCATGAGGTCGACCCTTCCCCCAACCATATTTACACTCGTATGCTCAGGCGGCGTATCATAAATGCGAACACGACTGTATAAATCCCCCACCTCGTCGATCACAACGTCCCAGTGTATGTCCCAAGTCAAGCCAGGCTGCGTTTTTTCACCGGTATCCGCCACTTCGGATATCGACTCGGAAAAAATTATCTCAGCCGGCTCAATCGCCTGCCCCCGGTCCACTCTGAAAGTACGCGTATCAATACTGGCTGCCGATTTCGACATTCCATATTCGACTTGACTTCTGCTTCTTCCGCAAAGCGAGTGCGCCTAACCCCAGCAAAAGCAGTGTTGCCGGCTCCGGAATAATCCATCCCTCGTCTTCCGCCTCAAACGCTTGTGGTTCAATTGTCTCACGGAACTGCGCAACCGGCCTGCCTTGACCAAGCCGATCGGAACTGACGACATACCCACCGCCACGATTCGCCGGTACTTTTTGAGTGCCGCCGACCGACGCGTTCGGATCGTACGGTCCGTCGTCCTTCAACACCGACTCCAGGTGCCACACCATCTGCTCCCATTCGGAATTTGAGGGTGCGGTGGTTTCAAGGGCCAAATTGTCATACAGGCCAAAATCAAGAGAGATAGTAGATTGCTCAACGGGCACAGGCAGGCTGATATCATTTACATCGTAGGTGTACTGCCATCGCCCATCACCGACCTCGGCTGCTCTATATATAACATCCGTTAGCATACCAAAGCCAGCGGTGGCAATGAAAAGCCCCAATAGTATTGCCGGGACAATTTGCCTCTTCATCACGCTTTCCTCTTTCTATTTTCTTACGATGAGTTCTGCAAAATTACAGGTTAGCCATCAATGCCTGCGCACACTGCTTGACGCTGCGGTCCAAACTCCACGTGGGAGATCTCCTTATCGTCCACATCCTGCCGCCATCATGGCATTGGGCTTAGGCCTACAAGTAATTTACCTCATAGGGCGCCAAACTGCAAGGAAATTCTGATTTTTTTTTGGCATGGTTCAATCCTGGGTGGCAGCCTCAAGCGCAGCTTGGGGATGGCAAAGCTCCAAAAGCGGCGTAACCATCCCCAAATCCTTCGGATTTGAGGCTGCCACCCACTATGGAGCCACAAATCAATGTTAGCCGGAATCTGAGCTGTTTGAACCATGCCTTTTTTTGCTATCTAATCGTTTTTGCCGTAGAGCCAGGGTGCATCGGCTACGTCGTAGCCGATGATCTCATCAGGTCCGAAAAACAGCTTTATTTCGTGCTCAGCGGATTTGAGACTGTCGGAGCCGTGAACGAGGTTGTATCCTCTCGAAGAGCTAAAATCTCCCCTGATAGTGCCCGGCTGGGCTTCGTAGCCGAAGGTCGCCCCCATCATCTTGCGTGCAATCTCTACAACACCGTCAGCCTCCCAGACCGTCACAAGCGCCGGCGCCGAGGACAGATATTTTGTTAGGCCTTCATAAAACGGTTTGCCGCGATGAACGGCATAAAGCCGGCGGGCCAAGTCCTCGGAGATTTGGATGAATTTTGCAGCAACGAGCTTTAAGCCTTTCTTCTCGAATCGCGCTATTATCCGGCCGGCCAAGTGGCGTTGGATTGCATCCGGCTTGATAATGATTAAGGTGCGTTCGGCCATAGTTGTTTCTTGCGGCTCGTCTTTAGTAACCCGACCCAATGTCTACGATTGACTGTCCGCGAGGTGCTACGTTCCCGCGGGGACGATGTAAATCTCGACACGCCTATTTTGAGGATTGCCTTTCTTACCGGGCAGATTTGGCGCGACCGGTCGGTACTCGCCAAAACCTCGCGCGCTCAATCGCGTCGAAGCAACGTTATTAGCTTCCATTATGTCCAGCACCGATATTGCTCTATGAACCGACAAGTACCAGTTGTCCGGGTGTTGTGCACGCGTTACAGGCTTCTCGACAGGAATATCATCTGTATGACCGGCAATTATGATATCGAACTTTTTGCCTTCTTCAGAATTCAAAATTCCACAAAGCGATTTGATAGCTGCTACCGCCGACGGCGCCACCTTAGCGCTGCCCTTTTCAAAAAGTAAATCGCTCTTGAATTTCACTATGCCTCGGTCCGCATCGTACGTGACCATCTCGTGCTGTTTGGCAAAATCCTCCAACTTAGTGGTAAGCTCCGGCGGTAGCAGCGCTCCGCTCTGAAGTAACCTCTGCTGCATCGAAGCGATCAACTCGTTCTTTTTAGCCAAGTCTTCTTCAAGTGCGGCGATTTGTTCGCGCAGCGCCTCTTGGCCGATGCCGCCTTTTGCCTGAGCCGTAGTCAGTTGCCTCCTTAACTGTTCAAGTCGCAGTTTATCAGCCTCGGTCTGGCTACCAAGTTCCGATATTCGCTTCTGCAGAAAACTGTTCTGGACCCGCAGGTCCTGCAACTCAGAGCTGCAGCCGTTCGCCAGTATTGCACAGACACACACAAGGAAAACGCACGAGGGTTTCATGATCCGCATTTTTCAATCCTTTCCAAAAATTGAAGATTCAAGATTTTACGGCCCTGTAAAATACGCAAGTTCTTTATTTATAAAAGGCTTCTGCAAAATCGCAGGTTAGGCATACTTTGACAAGAAAAAATCGTTTTTTGATTTTTTCTTGTTAAACAGTAAGTTATTCTTTAACAATTAGTTAAGCGATCATTTAAGAAAATCAATCCGCCGGCGGCGGACTTAAATAATATATGCCTAACCTGCAATTTTGCAGAACTCATTATTTATAACCTATTATCGCCGGTTGTTTTCCAAGACGATGTCAGGGGCGGACGACGCGTTTTCTCCGCCCTCCGGTCAGTCGTAAATAAAACCTATTTGCATACGTTCGTCAAGGATAAACTTGCAAAATATCATTTACGTCAGAAGGCTTCTGGAAAATTGCAGGTTAGGCATACTTTGACAAGAAAAAATCGTTTTTTGATTGTAACCGTTCACAGGGTATAAGTTGCGTTCTTAGGGTCATTGCGAGGAGTTTTGCGACGAAGCAATCTAAAATGTAACGATTGAGATTGCCACGGCCTTTGAAAAAGGCCTCGCAATGACATAAGGTGGCATATTTGCCCCGTGAATGGTTACTTTTTATTTTTTCTTGTTAAACAGTAAGTTGCTCTTTAACAAATAGTTAGGCGATTATTTAAGAAAATCAATCCGCCGACGGCGGACTTAAATAATATATGCCTAACCTGCAATTTTGCAGAACTCATTTACGTCAGAAGAAAATAAAATAGCAGGCCGTTAATTCTCCAATAAAGGTTGACGCACGCTCGGTTTTATCGTATATTCTTGCGAGCAAACATGGGCATCATCGTGGCTGATGCGCTGCCCATTGTGAATAGCTCTGCCAAAAGGAGAGAGTACCCGGAGCGAAGGTCGCTGGAAGACAGCAAGAATTTGCTGCAAATTTGGGTAAGGCTGACAACAATGGCGATGCCTGTCAGTTGATGAATGGGCCGTGCCCATCGAAAGCGGCCTTTGAGTGGGCTATTTGGAAATATCGGTGATCTTTTACGTCCTTCTGTCAGCGTAGAGATGAAGGGTTGCTTGGTCCGATAACATTTAGAGGAAGAACCGATATGGATGTGAAAATAAGCGATGTTGAGCAGGTCATAAGACCTCGGCGTTTTCTTGACACCCCTCCGTTTCATTACGCCAAATACTATGCTAAGAAACACGGATGTGATCTTGCCGTACCCAATGCAACGGGAATAGGTAATATTATAGTTTTTACGCGGTTGGTCGAAGAATATGCTTTACGGCTTGGCAGAAACCTCTGTATAATTTGCTGGTTAAAATGTAGCAAGCCAAGCAGAATCGATAAGTACAGTTAAAGTGAAAGGAGTCGCGCAGTGGCAAAAGGGAAGAAACTCATCAAGGGTTTATGGTCAAAGGATGAAATCAACTCGCTTAAAAAGCTGTACCCCCGCACAAGCACACGGCAGATAGCTGATCAACTTGGACGGTCTGCGAAATCGGTACAAATGAAAGCATCCAAGATGAGACTCAAAAAAACAAAGAAGTACCTGAAATCCCTTGGCCGAACGTAAGTGCCAAGAACTTGGACTAGTGCATTCGCCATTATTCCCCAACCCGCTACGTTCTTGCTGCATGGCTTTGGGAGGTAAGATGGGGAAAAAACGTTGGGCAATAATCCACATTACTTTTTGGGAAGAAAAGTAGTCTGCACAAGTCGGCTTAGTGTGTTCGCGGGATTCGGGTGCTCTGGCGATAATCTGCGGGCACAGCCCAGCTTGAAGCAGGTTGTTTGAGAAAGTTAGGATTTTACTTAAAGTTTTAACCATCCGTAAAAGAAATACGAAAGGAGTACTTCTATGGCAAAAATAAAGGTAGCAATAATTGGTGTCGGAAACTGCGCAAGTTCCTTAATGCAGGGGATCTATTACTATAAAGATGGAAACTCGCAAGATACAATTGGCTTAATGCACTGGGACATGAATGGGTATAGGCCATTCGATATTGAAGTGGCGGCTGCCTTCGATGTAGACAAAAGAAAAATTGGAAAAGACGTGAACGAGGCTATATTCGAGAGGCCAAACTGCACCACAGTATTCTGTAAAGATATGCCCAAAACCGGTGTTGTGGTGAAAATGGGTAAAATTCTCGATGGTTTTTCGGATCATATGAAGAAGTACGAGGATGACTACACATTTATCCTGAGTGATGAGCCAGAACCAACAAAGCAAGATATTGTCCGAATCTTAAAGGAATCCGGAACCGAGATACTGTTAAATTACCTCCCTGTCGGTTCTGAGGAAGCTACAAAGTTCTATGCCGAATGTGCCCTGGATGCTCGTGTGGCGTTTATAAACAATATGCCTGTTTTTATAGCGAGCAACCCAGAGTGGGCCGAGAAGTTTGAAGAAAAGAACATACCAATAATAGGCGATGACATTAAGGCTCAGCTTGGCGCAACAATTACTCACAGAGTGTTGACCGACTTGTTCAATAAGAGAGGGGTAAAGTTAGAAAGAACCTATCAGCTCAACACGGGCGGAAATACTGATTTTCTCAATATGCACCAGAGCAGCAGACTTACCTCCAAGAAAATATCAAAAACGGAGGCTGTTCAGGCTGTTACCGCTGATAGACTGGCTGATCGTGACATTCACATCGGTCCCAGCGATTATGTCCCGTGGCAAGATGACAACAAGGTGTGTTTTATCAGGATGGAAGGCAGGCTCTTTGGCGACGTTCCAATGAATCTGGAATTGCGCCTGAGCGTAGAAGATTCTCCAAACTCGGCAGGTGTTGCCATTGATTCGATCCGGTGCTGCAAACTGGCCCTTGATAGAGGCAAAGGCGGTGTTCTGTACGGCCCGTCGGCATATTTCTGCAAACATCCGCCCCGACAGTATACCGATGGCCAGGCCTACAGGATGGTTGAGCAGTTTATTGCTGAAGGAAAAGAGCTGGTAACCGACGAAAAGCCCAATCATACCTACGAAGAAATGCAACAGACTGCAAAATAGGTGTGATAGCAAGGGCTTTGGTAAAACGATATCAAACTGAAGGTTGGCCTGTTTTTACGGTAACCCAATCCGATGAAGCAGCTGATACTGTGACAGAACAATTCATCGGCGCCAAACGCGAGGACCAAGATTGTGAAATGTCTTATACTTGCCGCTGGTAAAGGAAGCAGATTAGCAGCAAGGGGCGATTCAAAGCCCCTTGTTTCGTTTCTGGGGCTGTCTCTCATTGAGCGGGCAATTTTGACCGCACGAAGTTGCGGTCTTACGGAGTTCTATGTTGTCAGTGGCTACAGCGGTCATAAAGTGAGGGCCTTCTTAGATAAATTCAGCCAAGAGAAAAATCTAAATATTACCCATATCATAAATGAAGATTGGGAAAAAGAAAATGGTCTATCCATTCTTAAGGCGAAGGAATTGTTGGATGAAAAATTCATTCTAATGATGGTTGATCACCTCTTTGATAGGGATATTCTGCTCAAACTAAAAGACCAACAGATACAAGAAAATGAAGTAATA